>JAGXRS010000051.1 GCA_018335615.1 Hydrogenophaga sp.
CGCCGCTCCCTGCCCCGCCTGCGGGTGCTGGCTGGCGCACTGGTGGCCGGGCTGGTCTTGCCGGCCTGCGCACAGTCACCCAAACCATCGACCCCCCTGCCGCCCAGCGTGACGCAGGCGCTCGCCCGGGCCGGCGTGCCGGCCTCGGCCTTGTCGGTGCTGGTGGTCTCGGCGGATGCAGGGGCCCACGAGCGGCTGCGCCACCGGGCCGAGGTCTCGGTCAACCCGGCCTCGGTGATGAAGCTGGTGACCACGTATGCGGCCATCGACCTGCTCGGGCCCGACTTCACCTGGAGCACGCGCTTCCTGACCGACGGCCGGGTGGAACACGGCGTGCTGCGCGGCAACCTCTACGTGAGCGGCGGCGGCGACCCGAAACTGGTGCTGGAGCGGCTGCAGGCCGCCTTCATCGCGCTGCAGGACCAGGGCGTGCGCGTCATCCTGGGCGACCTGGTGCTCGACCACAGCGCGTTCGAGGTGCCCGACACCGACCCCGGCGCTTTCGACGGCGAGGCCCTGCGCCCCTACAACGCGGCGCCCGACGCGCTGCTGGTCAACTTCAAATCGGTCGTGCTCACGTTCCAGCCCGACCCGGCCACGGGCACCGCGCGCGTGCTGAGCGAGCCACCGCTGGCCAACCTGGCGGTGGACGCCTCGGTGCCGCTGGCCAAAGGTGCGTGTGGCGACTGGCGCGGCGGCCTGCAGGCGCGGTTCGACGACGCCGACAGCATCCGCTTCAGCGGCCGCTTCCCGCACAGCTGCGGCCCGCGCGTGTGGCCCGTGGCCTACCAGCAGCCGGCCAGCTACGCCGCGCGGGCGCTCGAAGGCATGTGGCGCGCCACCGGGGGCGCCCTCACCGGCCAGGTGCGCCCCGGCGCCACACCCCTGGGTGCGCGGCTGCTGCACGACGCGCGCTCGCTGCCCCTGTCGGACATCATCACCGACGTGAACCAGTGGAGCAACAACGTGATGGCGCAGCAGGTGTTCCTCACGCTGGGGCGGCTCTCGCCCACCCATGTGATGACCGAAAGCCGCCTGAGCGACCGGCTCGCGCCCCTGCGCAGCGCCCGCTTCGAGCATTCGCGCGACGTGGTGGCCAGCTGGTGGCGGCGCAGCTTCGGCGCCCGCGTCAGCCCGCCGGTGCTGGAAAACGGCGCCGGGCTCTCCCGCATCGAACGCATCACGCCCGAAGCCATGGCCCAGCTGCTGCAGCACGCGGCCCGCCACCCGCAGGCCGACCGCTTCGTGCAATCCCTCGCGGTCGCCGGCGTGAGCGGTACCACCGCGCGCATGGCGCAAGGCCCCCACAGCGCCGCGCGCGGCAACGCCTGGCTCAAGACCGGCACCCTGCGCGACGTCACCGGCATCGCCGGCTACGTGAACGCGCTCAACGGCGCCCGCTACGTGGTGGTCGGCTTCGTCAACCACCCCAACGCCCCGGCGGCGCGACCAGCGCTGGATGCACTGGTGGAATGGACCGCGGCACAGACCGACTGAAGCCAGCGCGCCGGGAAGCGGCCCGGGAGCGGCCGGCCGGCTGTTGAATGGGCGCCCCGGCGCGTCCTGTCCTCCGACGCGCACCCGGCGTTCGGGCCTGTGACCACCCGGTGACGGCCGCGCCGGCCCGTCCGTATCATCCTCCCATGCTCTCCACCGACCTCCTCGGCTACGCCGCCGCCTGCTTCACGACCGCGAGCTTCGTGCCACAGGCCTGGCTGACCTTCAAGACCCGCAACGTGAGCGGCATCTCGCTGGGCATGTACAGCGCCTTCACCTTCGGCGTCGCGCTGTGGCTGTTCTACGGCCTCACCCTGAACGCCTGGCCCATCGTGGCCGCCAACACCGTCACGCTCGCGCTGGCCCTGTCGATTCTGGTGATGCGGCTGCGCTATGGGCGCGCGCCCGAGCCGAAGAGCTGGCCTGAAACGCCACCGTCCGCCTGACTGGGCAGAACGGGCGGAAGGCATTCGGCCCAGCGCGTTCAGGCCGCGGCGCGCTGCAGGCGGTCGCGCACGCCGTCCCACCCGGCGCCAGGGGGCGGCGTTTCCACCCAGATCAGGCGCACGCCGGTGGCGTCGAGTTCGCGCAGGGTGGCGAACAGTTCCTGCGCCGCCTGCCCGGCGTCGTCCGGCATGCGGCGCAACGTGACGCCGCGCGCCACCTTCAAGGGGCTGCGCGCATACACAGCGATGTGGCGGGCGTCGGGCCCCAGCAGGTCCAGCGCGGCCTGCAGGGGTTGCGCGTCCATCAGGCGCACCTGCGCGCTGGGCGCGTAGTGCGACTCCAGCGTGCCAGATGCCCTGGGCGCCGCCTCGTCGCGCGAGCGCACCGGCTGGCCGCAGGCCGCTTCCAGCTGGGCCGGGGTGATCATGCCGGGGCGCAACAGCACGGGCCAGGCACGCGTGGCGTCCACGATGGTGGACTCGATGCCCACCGGGCAGGCGCCGCCGTCGAGCACCAGCAGAGCATCCTCAGGCAACTGCTCGAACTCTTCCGCCACATGCGCGGCGGTGGTGGGGCTGACGCGGCCAAAGCGGTTGGCACTGGGCGCGGCCACACCGTGCACGCCGTGGGCCGCCGCGGCCACCAGCAGGGCCTGGGCCACCGGGTGCGAAGGGCAGCGCAGGCCCACCGAGTCCTGTCCACCGGCAGCGGTGGCCGCCACGTCGTGCCGCCGCGGCAGGATGAGCGTGAGCGGGCCGGGCCAGAAAGCCTGCATCAGCGCCTGCGCAAACGCCGGCAGCTCACGCGCGTAGTGGTGTACGCCGGCGCGCCAGCTGTGCGCGGCGCCGTCGTGCGCCAGGTGCACGATCAGCGGGTGGTCGCTGGGACGGCCCTTGGCTTCGAAGATGCGGTGCACGGCGCTGGCGTTGTCGGCGTCGGCCGCCAGGCCATACACGGTTTCGGTCGGCATGCCCACCAGCGAACCGGCGGCCAGCCGCTGGGCTGCCTGCTCGATGGCGGCGGGGTCCTGGGCACTCAGCAGCAGGGGCATGGCAACAGCAATCGGGGGCTCAGGCGGCGTCGAGCGCGGGCAGGCCGAGCAAGGCCAGCACCTGGGCCGTGGTGTCGCGCAGCTGCGCCACCGTGGGCGCGGTGATGTTGAGGTGGCCCATCTTGCGGCCCGGGCGCGGGCTGAGCTTGCCGTAGAGGTGCAGGTGCGTGCCGGGCAGCGCCAGCACCTGCGCCCACGGCGGCGACACCGGCTTCTCGCCGGCCTGGGCACGCTGGGCATGGGCGCTGAACCACAGGTCGCCCAGCAGGTTGACCATGATGGCCGGGCTGTGCTGGCGCGGCACGGGCAGCGGCAGGCCGGCCAGCGCGCGCACCTGGGCTTCGAACTGCGACATGTCGCAGGCGTTCTGCGTGTAGTGGCCGCTGTTGTGCGGGCGCGGCGCCATTTCGTTGACGATCAGGTCTTGTCCACCCTGACCGTTGTCCACGATGAAGTACTCCACGCACAGCACGCCCACGTAGTGCAGGTGGTCGGCAATGGCGATGGTGCTGGCGCGTGCGCGCTCGGCCAGTTCGCCGGGAACCGCGCCCTCATGCACCGCGGTGATGGCCAGAATGCCGTCGTGGTGGGTGTTGGCCTGCACCGGGTAGCTCACGCTTTTCCCGTCGGAGCCACGCGCCACGATCACTGAGCATTCGGCGCGCAAAGGCATCAGCTTTTCCAGCACGCAGTCCACCTGGCCCAGCTGCGCCCAGGCGGCGGCCAGTTCGTCGCGGTTGTTCACGCGCACCTGGCCTTTGCCGTCGTAGCCCAGGCGCGCCGTTTTCAGAATGCCGGGCAGCAGGTCGGCCGGCACCGTGGCCAGCAGTTCGGCGCTGGTGATGGCGGCATAGGGCGCGGGGAACACGCCGCTGATGGGCGCGCACTGCACGAAGTGCGACTTTTCCTTGATCCGGTCCTGCGCCACGGCCACGCAGGCCGCCGAGGGCGCCACCGGCCGGTGCGCGCCGAGCGTGACCAGCGCCGGCGCGGGCACATTCTCGAACTCGGTGGTGATGGCCTCGCAGCGCTGCATGAGCTGGGCCAGGCCCTGCTCGTCGTCGTACGCGGTCTGGATGTGGAAGTGGCTGATGAGGCCCGCCGGACTGGCCGGGTCCGGGTCCAGCACCGCCGTGAAATAGCCCATGGCCTGCGCGGCCTGCACGAACATGCGGCCGAGCTGGCCGCCCCCCATCACGCCCAGCGTGATCTGCTGGCCGCTGGCCGAGGTGCTGCCGGGGAGAAGGGGCTTGAAGCTCATGTCGTCAATGGTTGGAAAGTCAGAGGGGCAACTGCATGGCGCGCGCGGCTTCGGTCTGCGCGGTGCGGAAGGCGTCGAGCTTGTCACGCAGCGCCGGGTCTTCCCCGGCCAGCATCGCCACGGCGAACAGCGCCGCGTTGGCCGCGCCGGCGGCACCAATGGCGAAGGTGGCGACCGGCACGCCCTTGGGCATCTGCACGATGCTGTGCAGCGAATCCACGCCCGAGAGCGCCTTGGACTGCACGGGCACGCCCAGCACCGGCACCACGGTCTTGGCCGCGATCATGCCCGGCAGGTGGGCGGCACCGCCGGCGCCGGCGATGATGGCCTTCAGGCCGCGACCCACGGCCGCTTCAGCGTACGCAAACATGTCGTCGGGCATGCGGTGCGCGGAGACCACGCGCGCCTCGAACGCGATGCCGAAGTCCTGCAGGATCTGGACGGCGTGCTGCATGGTGTCCCAGTCGCTGCTGGAGCCCATGACCACGCCCACTTGGATGGGGTTCATGTG
>JAGXRS010000052.1 GCA_018335615.1 Hydrogenophaga sp.
TCGCGACCCTCTGCTCCCAAAGCAGATGCGCTACCAGGCTGCGCTACGCTCCGACTAAGCTGCGAATTGTACCCGGTGAAATGGGGGTTCTCGGCCGCACCAAAAAATCTTCACCGTTTTTTGTACTGGTCGTGGCCAAACAGGGCGGCCCGCGCCTGGTCGTCCGTCAGCGGTTTGCGTGCGTCGGCCAGCACGGCCACACCACGTTGGACGGCAGGGCGAGCCGCGATGCGGTCGAACCAGTCCTTCAGGCGAGGAAACTCGGCCCAGTCGATGCCCTGGTTTTGCCAGCTGCGCAGCCAGGGGAAGATGGCGATGTCGGCCACCGTGTACTGGTTGCCCGCGATGAACTTCTGCCCGTCCAGCTGCCGGTCCATCACGCCGTACAGACGCCGGGCCTCGTTGGTGTAGCGGTTGACGGCGTACTCGATCTTCTCGGGCGCATAGATTCGGAAATGGTGGGCCTGGCCCAGCATGGGACCGACGCCGCCCATCTGGAACATCAGCCACTCCAGCACCTTGAACTTGGCGCGGTCCGACCGGGGCAGGAATTTGCCGCTCTTGGCCGCGAGGTACAGCAGGATGGCCCCCGACTCGAACAGGCTGATGGGCTTGCCATCCGGGCCGACCGGGTCCACCAGCGCCGGGATCTTGTTGTTCGGGCTGATCTTCAGGAAGTCGGGCTGGAACTGGTCCCCCTGGCCGATGTTGACGGCATGCACCCGCCAGTCCCGGCCCAGGCGCAGCCCACACTCCTCCAGCATGATGTGGACCTTGTGCCCGTTCGGCGTGGGCCAGGAGTAGACCTCGATCATGCTCAGCAGCCGCGCGTCACCGGCATGTCGACCTCGGTCTTGACCACCATGTGACGTGCCAGCTCCAGCTTGGCAATGGACTGGCGGTGCACCTCGTCCGGGCCGTCGGCCAGGCGCAGGGTGCGCTGGTTGGCGTAGGCATAAGCCAGCGGGAAGTCGTCGCTGACGCCGCCACCGCCGTGCGCCTGGATCGCCATGTCAATGATGTCGCAGGCCATGTTGGGCGCCACCACCTTGATCATGGCGATCTCGGCCTTGGCCACCTTGTTGCCCACGGTGTCCATCATGTAGGCGGCCTTGAGCGTGAGCAGGCGGGCCATTTCGATGCGGCAGCGCGCATCGGCAATGCGCTCGTGCCACACCGACTGGGCCGACACGGGCTTGCCGAACGCGATGCGGCTGTTCAGGCGCTTGCACATCAGTTCCATGGCGCGCTCGGCCGCGCCAATGGAGCGCATGCAGTGGTGGATGCGGCCGGGGCCGAGGCGGCCCTGGGCGATCTCGAAGCCGCGGCCTTCGCCCAGCAGCAGGTTGCCCACTGGCACGCGCACGTTTTCCAGCAACACTTCCATGTGGCCGTGCGGCGCGTCGTCGTAGCCGAACACGCTGAGCGGGCGCACGATGGTGATGCCCTTGGCGTTGGCCGGCACGATGATCATGGACTGCTGCGAGTGCCGTGGCGCGTCCGGGTTGCTCTTGCCCATGACGATGTACACGGCGCAGCGCGGGTCTCCAGCGCCGGACGACCACCACTTGCGGCCGTTGATGACGTATTCATCGCCGTCGCGCTCGATGCGGCACTGGATGTTGGTGGCGTCGGACGAGGCCACTTCCGGTTCCGTCATCAGGAAGGCCGAGCGGATCTCGCCGCGAAGCAGGGGCTCCAGCCACTGGTCCTTCAATTCTTCGCTCGCATAGCGCTCGAAGGTTTCCATGTTGCCGGTGTCGGGCGCCGAGCAGTTGAACACCTCGGCCGCAAAGGGCACGCGGCCCATGATTTCGCACATCGGCGCGTATTCGAGGTTGGACAGGCCTTCCGGTGCGCGCGGGCTCTTGGGCAGGAACAGGTTCCACAGACCGGCAGCGCGCGCCTTGGGCTTGAGCTCTTCGATGATGGTGGTGGGCAGCCAGGCGTTGCCCTTGGCGCGGTTCTCGGCAATCTCGGCGAAAAAGCGCGCTTCGTTCGGGTAGATGTGCTCGTCCATGAACGCCAGCAGGCGCTCCCGCATGTCCTTGACCTTGTCGGTGTAATCGAAGTTCATCGTGGCTCCTGGAGCGCCGGGGCGCGGTTTGAAAACAGAGGGTTGCAACAAAACGGGGGCTGTGCAGACCGGCAGGTCTCAGGCCTGGCTGGCGAAGCGCCAGGCCAGTTCAGCCATGGGCCGCGCACCGGCCGCAGATTTGACGGCCTGTTCGCTGGAGGCGGTGCCGGCTTCCACGCGCTTGGCGATGCCTTGGAGGATGGCCGCGAGGCGGAACATGTTGTAGGCCAGGTAGAAATTCCAGTCGGCCTTGAGCTGATCGGGTGTGGCGAAGCCGGTGCGTTCGCAATAGCGGGCGATGTAGTCGGCTTCAGAAGGGATGCCCAGCGCGACCACGTCCAGCCCGCCGATGCCGCGGAAGGCGCCGGGCGGAATGTGCCAGGCCATGCAGTGGTAGCTGAAGTCGGCGAGCGGATGGCCCAGCGTCGAGAGTTCCCAGTCGAGCACGGCCAGCACGCGCGGCTCGGTCGGGTGGAACATGAGGTTGTCGAGCCGGTAGTCCCCATGCACCACGGACACCATGCGCTCGTCCCGCGCCATGGCCGGGATGTTCTGTGGCAACCACTCCATGAGGCGGTCCATCTCGGGGATGGGCTGCGTCACCGAGGCCACGTACTGCTTGCTCCAGCGACCGATCTGGCGCTCGAAGTAGTTGCCGGGCTTGCCGTAGCCGTCCAGCCCGATGGCGCCGGGGTTCACCGTGTGCAGTGCCGCCATGACGCGGTTCATTTCGTCGTAGATGGCGCCGCGCTGCTCGCGGCTCATGTCGGGCAGCGACTGGTCCCACATCACCCGGCCGTCCACGCACTGCATGATGTAGAAGGCCCGGCCAATGACCGACTCGTCTTCGCACAGCACATGCATCTCGGCCACCGGCACACCGGTGTCCTTGAGTGCGCTCATCACCCGGAATTCGCGCTCGATGGCGTGAGCCGACGGCAGCAGCTTGGCCACCGGTCCAGGCTTGGCGCGCATCACGTAGGCCCGCAGCGGCGTGATGAGCTTGTAGGTGGGGTTCGACTGCCCGCCCTTGAACAGCTCGACCGTGAGGGGGCCCGCGAACCCTGGCATGTGCGCCTGCAGCCAGGCCTGCAGGGCGGGGACATCGAACAGGTGCTGGTCGGTGACCGGGCGCGTGCCCGTGAAGTGTTGCGTATCGCTCATGCGGGTTGCCCGTTGTTGGTGGAAGCTCCCCCAGCGATCGCGGTGCGCCCGCTGGAAGGGCTCAGGATTCGGCTTCGGCGATGCGCATCAGCAGGTTGCGGTTGCGCACCACGAGGCCACCCTGTTCGATGCGGATGGCCTCCTCGCGCTCCATCGATTTGAGTTCCTGGTTGACGCGCTGACGCGACGCCCCCAGCAGCTGCGCCAGTTCTTCCTGCGCCAGTTGCAGGCCAATGCGCATTTCGTTGCCGTCGTTCAGACAGGGCACGCCATAGCTGCGCACCAGGTGCAGCAGCTGCTTGGCGAGCCGCGCACGCAAGGGCAGGGTGTTGAGGTCTTCCACCAGGCCGAACAGGGTGCGGATGCGCCGCGCTTGCAGCCGCATGAGTGCTTCGTACAGCTCCACATGCGTGCTCAGGATTTTCTGGAAATCGTTGCGCGCCACGCAGAGCAGGGTGGTCACGCCGTGCGCATAGGCATCGTGCGTGCGCTGGTCGCCGTCGAACATCGCCACGTCGCCGAACCACACGCCCGGCTCCACGTAGGTCAGGGTGATCTGCTTGCCCGACAGCGAGGTCGAACTCACGCGCACCGCACCCTTGGCCACCGCGGTCCATTCGGTCGGCGGATCGCCGCGCGCGACGATCAGGTCGCCGTCTTTGAATCGCTTGACGTAGGCACATCGCAGTATGTCGTGACGCAGGGAAGGAGAAAGGCTGTTGAACCAGCGACCACTGTTGATCGCCTCGCGTTCTTCCATTGTCAGAATCGGTTCGTCCATGGGCTGTCTTATGAGTGACTGAAAACGCCCCGATTGTCGCCACAGAGACCGGGCGGACAGATCAGGAAATGGGTGCGGCCGTGTCCCGCAGGCGTCCGGCGCGGGGCGCGGGTGGCCCAGGATGGCGCGCATGGGGCGGCCGGCGGAGCCGCGGGGACGGCTGTCAGCTGTAGCGGGCGGGCCGCTTCTCCATGAAAGCCGCAATGCCTTCGCCCGCGTTGCCGTGGTGCAGGTTGCGCACGAAATGGTCGCGTTCGGCGGCCAGCTGTGTGTGCAAGGGCGCGCTGGCGGCCTCATTGGCCAGTTCCTTGATGCTGGCCAGCGCGTTCGGCGCGCGTGCGTTGAGCCGTTCGCACAGGGCCAGCGCATCGGCCAGGGCTTCGCCGCTGGCACTGACCTGGTTGATCAGGCCCAGCTGCTGCAGCCGCTCGGCGCTGATGCGATCGCCGCACATCAGCAGCTGCAGCACGGTGGCCCGGGGCAGCGCGCGCATCAGGCTCCAGCTGGCACCGCCGTCGGGCGACAGGCCCACATTGCTGTAGGCCATCACGAACACGCTGTTGTGCGCGCCAACGATCAGGTCGCACGCCAGCGCGAGGGAAAAACCGGCGCCCGCACAGGAGCCCTCGACCGCCGCGACCACCGGCTTGGGGAAGGTGCGGATGGTCTCGATCCAGTTGTGCAGGCCTTCGATGCTTTGCGCCTGCACCTCGGGTGGCCGCTGCCGGTTGGCGAGCAGCCGTTGCAGGTTGCCGCCGGCGCAGAAGTGCTGGCCTTCGCCGGTGATCACGACACTGCGCACGTCGGGGCTGTTCTCGGCCACGTTCAGGGCCTCGACCCCCGCGGCGTAGAGGTCAGGCCCGAGCGCGTTGCGGTGCTCGGGGTTGCTGATGGTCAGCACCATGGTCTGGCCATGGCTGTGACTCTTGAGACTGGCGGTCATGAAAAACCTTTTGCAGAGATCGGGTCCGATAAAACCGGGTGAGGCCCGCTCAGAGGGCGAGCGGTCCAGGCACACCTGCGGAACTGGCTTGGCCAGACCGCAGCTGTGCTCCCCACGGGGGAATGCGCGCAGCGGCGCAGGGGGTCAATGTTCCAGGTGCGTCAGGCTCAGGCCGAGCGCGCCGCGGCGGCGCAGCCAGGGCGAGGGGCGGTAGCGCGGATCGCCATAGACGGTCTGCATGTTGAACAGGATCTCCAGCACGTTGGTGGGGCCGATCCGGTCGCCCATGGCCAGCGGACCCATGGGGTAGCCCAGGCCGAGCGTGACCGCGACATCCAGATCGGCAGGCGTGCACACGCCTTGCTGGCACATGTCGGCGGCGATGTTCACGATGGTGGCCACCACCCGCTGGGTGACGAAGCCACCGCTGTCGCGGATCACGCTCACGGCCTTGCCGTCGCGTGCGAACAGCGCATGCGCGGCGTCGCGCATGTCGGAGCGGGTGGCCGGGTTGGTGGCCAGCACGCGCCGGCGTGTGGCGGCATCGTCGAGCATCATGTCGATGCCCACGGTGCGGGCGGCGTCCAGGCGCTCCACGGCCGCCAGGGTGGTGACGTCCAGGCCCAGCGGAGCGACCAGAATGAGCGCGCCCGACGAAGGCGCGGCGGCGGTCTCGATGCTGGCGCCGAGGTCTTTGAGCAATTGGTACAGCTCAGCCCGACGTGCCGCCTTGGGCGATACCCACACGGGGGGCATGTTCGCCACCTCGGGCACGGCCTGGTCGGCCGGCACCTGGGCCGCGCCGTTCTCATAACGGTAGAAACCTTCACCCACCTTCTTGCCCACCACGCCGCCCGCCAATCGCTGGGCGGTGATGACGCTGGGACGGTAACGCGGCTCGTCGAAGTACTGCCGGTAGATCGATTCCATGACCGGGTGCGACACGTCCAGTGCGGTCAGGTCCATCAGCTCGAACGGTCCGAGGCGAAAGCCCATCTGGTCTTTCAGGATGCGGTCAATCGTGGCGAAATCGGCCACCCGCTCGCCTGCCACCCGCAAGGCCTCGGTGCCGTAACCCCGCCCGGCGTGGTTCACGATAAAGCCCGGGGTGTCCTGTGCCGATACAGGGGTATGGCCGAACTGCCGGGTGAACTCGGTCAGCCGCTGGCACACCGACGGGTCGGTCTTGAGACCGGCAATCACCTCCACCACCCGCATCAAGGGAACCGGATTGAAAAAATGATAACCAGCGAGTTGTCCCGGCCGCTGCAGCGCAGCCGCAATGGACGTGACGGAGAGCGAGGATGTGTTGGTGGCCAGCACACAGTCGGGGCCGACGATGCCTTCGAGTTCTTTGAACAGGCGTTGCTTCACGTCCAGCCGTTCAACAATGGCTTCCACAACCAGGTCGCACGAAGCGAGGTCGTTGACCGTCTCTGCCACACACAGCCGCTCGACGTAGGTGCTCATCACGTCTGCATCGAGCTTGCCTTTGCCCACGAGGGTCTGCCAGGTCGACCGCAAAGCGGCCAGCGCTGCCTGCGCCGCCCCGGGCTGCACGTCGTGCAGCAGCACGGCGCTGCCCGCCTGAGCGGCCATCTGCGCGATGCCTCGGCCCATGGCCCCGGTGCCCACGATGGCGGTCTTGCGAAATATGGGTTGCATAGGGCAGTTATTCCTCTCTTAGCTTCAAACAAGCTATGACAAAATTGTTGTAAATGAAATCAAAAGTCGTTGACGCACGCCGCATCGGCATAGGCTGTATTTTGCTGTCGAATGCCCTGAGCGGTGCTGCGGTGACGCTGGGGCGGCACAGCGGCGCCGCCATCATTGGTCGTCCGCTCGACATCCGCGTCCAGGCAAACCTGGCGCCGGGTGACGATCTGGCCACGCAGTGTATCGGCGCCGATGTGTTTTTTGGCGATGCACAGGTCCCCGCCGGACTGGTACGCAGCCAACCCATCGGCAGCGGCACGGGCGCGGACACCCAGATCCGCATCCAGTCGATGCAGCCGATCAACGAACCGATCGTCACGGTGGACGTCCGGGCGGGGTGCAACGCACCGTTTACCCGACGCTATGTGCTGCTGGCCGATCCGCTCAGCGAGCCGCTGCCTCCTCAGCGGGTGGCGCCGCTACCGGTGATCCCCAGTGGTGTGGACAGCCGCCCGGTCCCTTTTGCCGATGCGGGTGGGTCCAGCCCCGCGCAGGTGCCCGTCGCGCCACCCGGGCAGGCGCCCCGCTCGGTGGTTCAACGCACCGTCCCGCGGGAGCCAGCCCCGGTGGTGCCACGCGCGGCTGTGGCGCGTGAGCCCGCGCTTGCAGCGCGTGGCCCGGCGTCGCGTCTGCAATTGGATCCCCTCGTCTTGGACCTGCAGGTCGAGCGAGACCCTGTTCTGAAACTCAGCATGGACCTGCTGAGCGAGCCCACGTCCGAAGAAGCCCGGGCCGCGGCCGGCTTGATGTGGCGAGCCCTCAGTGCGTCGCCAGACGAGCGGTGGCGCGATGTCCAGCGCCTGGCAGCGCTGGAGGCCGAGGCGCAGGCGCTGCGCGGCCAGGGGG
>JAGXRS010000053.1 GCA_018335615.1 Hydrogenophaga sp.
GCTGCCACCGAAAATACCGGGGGGTGGCGGGCGACCCAGACTTCCGCTGTCGCCCGTGCTGCCCGCACCGCCAGGCGCAACGGGCACGCCGGGTACGCCCCCGGCACCTGGGGTGGTGGAACCCGACGACCTTGTCGCATCGGTCGCGGGCTCGGTGCCCGGCGTATTCACCGTACCGGATGAGCCCGATATTCCTGTCTGCGGCAGACCGGACGAGCCGCTGCTGGACGCGTCATCGCGGCCACAAGCGGCCAGCCCAAGGGCGGCGGCCACGGCCATCAAAGCAAACGAGTGTTTCATGCGTGTTCCTGGTTGTTGAGTGGGTTCGGTGCCTGCGGGCACCGCGACATCACTTGGCTCACGTGGCAAGATTGGCTCCCAAACCCGGCACGGCCAGCCTAGACATCCGACACACGGTCGTCTGTGCGCTGGCATACAGCCCAGTCGCAGCTGGGCTGGAAGAGCCGCCGCTACCATGTTCCGCATGCACACCCCCTCCGCGTTCCCCGACCTGCCCATCGCCCAGGCGCTCACACAACAGCTGCATGCGATCGAAGCCGGCTGGCCGACGCCCCGCGTGCGGCGCCTGCACCTGCCCCGCCGCGACACGGCAGCCGGCCAGCACGATGCCGAGTTCTGTGCCATCGAGCTCGACGACGGCGCTTTCGGCCTCTCCTACGTGCTGCTCAACCACACGCTGGATGCTCTGCTGGCGACCGCAGAGACAAGCGCCCTGCCCCTTGCGGGTGCCGACCCCATGGCGCTGGCCCGTCGGCTGATCGACGGCGACGCGGTGGAGCGCGCGCTGGCACTGGCCGCCATCAACGCCATGACCGACTCGGTCTGGCGCCGCATCGGTTACGAGCCGCCCGAGGCGGGCAACTCGCTCGGTGACATCGCGCTCACGGCCCACGACCACCTGGGCATGATCGGCTTCTTTCCGCCCCTGGTCAGACGCGTGGCCGAGGCCGGCGGGCGGCTGTCGGTGGTGGAAATGGACGAAGCCATGGTGCTGCGCCAGCGCGAGCGCTTCCCCGGCGTCACCATCGGGCTCGACCGCACGCTGCTGACCCCCTGCAACGCCGTCGTCGGCACCTCGACCATGTTGCTCAACGACACACTGGACGCCATGCTGGCCGCCGCGCCGAACGCCACCCGATTCGCGCTGATCGGCCCGTCGGCCGGTCTCTGGCCCGACGCCTTGTTTGCACGCGGTGTGACCCTGCTGGGTGGTACGCGTGTGACGGACGGCCCCGGTTTCGAACAAGCCTTGGCAAAGGGCGACTCGTGGAGCGCCGTCACCCGCAAATTCGCCATTGCCCGGGACGCCTGGCCGGGCTGGCAGGCGCTGACCGGCGTGAACTGACGCAGCCCACGTCCGGACCCGCCAGCCCCACAGGAAGAGTCTGCGCTCCTGGGTCGATCTCGCACGGCGGTGCAACAGCGGTCGATGCCGGAGTTGTCAGCTGATGACGCCCGACACAGGGCCAACCGGTCAGGGACGGTTCGCCATCAGGAGCTCGTACAGGCCCTGCGCGGCCGATGACAAGGCCCGGTCGGCCCGGCGCACGAGAAAGACACGCCGCCTGAGGCCCTTGGCCTGGACCGGTCGGGCGCACAGCGCTTGCTCGCCAAAATGGAACAGCGTCAGCGCGGGCACGATGGACACGCCCAGGCCCTCACGCACCATCGCCACCACCGTGCTCAGCTGCTCCAGCTCCAGCACGCTGTGCAAGGGCCTGGGGTGCGCGGCCATCTCCACATGCTGCCGCACGCTGCTGGAGCGCGCCAGCTGCACGATCGGGTAACGCGCGACTTCACTCAAGCGCACCGGGCCCTGCGACTGGCCCAGCGGGTGGTCACGGAGGAACACCACATGAAAGTCGTCGGCGCAAAAGGGCTCGGTGCGCAACTCAGGCGCATCGACACGCGCCGACGCGATGGCGAAGTCGGCTTCCCCCGACCGTACCCGGGCGATGCAGCGATCCGACAGCACATCGGCCACATCCAGCTCAATGCCGGGATGGGTCTGGTGGAAGCGGGCCAGCAGGGGCGGCAGCCAGCCCGCGGCCAGCGAAGGCAACACGGCCAGCGAGACCCGGCCCCGGCGCCGGGCCACATGGTCGCGCACGTCCGAGACCGCCGCTTCGGTGTCCTGCAGCAGGCGTTCGGCCGCCGACAGAAAGGTCTGCCCCTCAACGGTGAGCTCCACCTGGCGGGTCGTGCGATCGAACAGGCGGCCGCCCACCTGTTCTTCGATGCCACGGATCAGCGCCGAGAACGCGGGCTGCGACAGGTGACACAGGGCCGCGGCCCGCGTGAAGCTGCGCTGCTGCGCCAGATGGACAAAGGCCCGGAGGTCGCGGGTCGAGATATTGATCTGCATGACAGATCAATGTATCTGAACTTTGAGTTTTACAGATGAATTCCGTCAGCCTACAGTGTGCCCATGAAAACGGACACCCCCCTTCACATCGGCTCTGCGGCGGGCTTCTCGGGTGACCGATCCGACGCCGCCGGACCGGTGGTTGACGAGCTCATCCGGCTCGGAGGCCCTGCCGTGCTGGTGTTCGAGACGCTGGCCGAACGCACGCTGGCCCTGGCTCAGCTGGCACGCCGCGACGACCCGTCGGCCGGCTACGAACCCTTGCTGCAGGACATGCTGGCGCCGGTGCTGGCGCGCTGCCTGGAACACGGCATCCGCATCGTCGGCAACTTCGGTGCGGCCAACCCACACGGCGCGGCGCTCCACATTGGGCGGATGGCCCGCGAACTGGGCCTGCGCGCGCCACGCATTGCCGTCATCGAGGGTGACGATCTGAGCGGACCCCGCCACCGTGCCCTGCTTCAGCACACCTTCGGTTCGCAACTCGACGGCCTGCGCATCGTCAGCGCCAATGCCTACATCGGCGCCGAATCGATTGCGCAGGCCCTGCGGGCGGGTGCGGACGTCGTGGTGGCCGGGCGCATTGCCGACCCGGCGCTGGCTCTGGGTCCGGCGCTGGCCCACTTTGGCTGGGACATGGACGACTGGGACCGGCTGGCCGGCGCCACCATGGCGGGGCACCTGCTCGAATGCGGTGCCCAGGTCACAGGTGGCTACTACGCCGACCCGGGCATCAAGACCGTGCCCGGCATGGCCCGGCTCGGTTACCCGGTGGCCCGGCTGGAGGCCGACGGCTGCTGCGTGATCGGCAAGCCCATGGGGACCGGCGGCCTGATCGACCGGCATGTGGTCACCGAGCAGCTGCTCTACGAAGTCCACGACCCGTCGGCCTACCTGACACCGGACGTGGTGGCCGACATCAGCCGCGCGCGGCTGGAGGAGGCGGGGCCGGATCGGGTCGGCCTGAGCGGCGTGGTGGGCCATGCGCGCACCTCCACGCTCAAGGTCAACATCTGCCACGAAAACGGCTGGCTGGCCGAAGGGGAAATCTCCTACGCAGGCCCCCGGGCCGAGGCCCGGGCTCGGCTGGCGGCCGAGATCGTGCGCGAACGCATGGGTCCGGATGTACCGATGCGCACCGACCTGATCGGGGTCATCAGCGTGCTCGCCGACGACGGCGGCGTTGCGCTCACACGCCGTCCGTGCAGCGATGCACAGGACGTGCGCCTGCGCCTGGCCCTGCGCCACGCCGACAAGGCCGTGGCCCGGCGCCTGCTGCGCGAAGTGACCGCGCTCTACACCTGCGGCCCGGCGGGTGGCGGTGGCGTGCGCACCCAGCTGCGCCCGACACTGGGCACGGTCTCCGGCCTGGTCCCTCGGGACCAGGTGCCGACCCGCTTTTATCTGCTGGAGGAGCACGGCCATGCATGAGCTGCCAGTTCCGCTGTGGCGCGTGGCACACGGACGCACGGGCGACAAGGGCAACCGGTCCAACATCAGCCTGATCGCCTGGCATCCATCGTTCTACCCGATTCTTGAAGCCCAGGTCGGTGCCGAGCGGGTGCGGGAGCACTTCCATGCGCGTCAACCGGGCCGCGTCGAACGCTTTGCCCTGCCCCAGTTGCACGCCTTCAACTTCGTGCTGGACGACGTGCTCGACGGCGGCGTGAACGATTCGCTCAACCTGGACAGCCATGGCAAAGCCCTGTCCTTCCACCTGCTGGCCATGACCGTGCGCATGCCGGACCACCTGGCTCACCTGCTGGTGGGCCCGGCCGACTGATTTCCTCATCACCATCCATTCAAAGGAGACAAAAATGAACCTCACCCCCCACTCCCGTCGCCGCATGCTCGCTTGCGCCGCCACCCTGTTGCTGGCGCCCACCGCCTGGGCCCAGACAGCGGCCTTTCCGAACCGGCCGATCACCTTCGTGGTGCCCTTTGCGGCGGGCAGTGCCACCGACACCCTGGCGCGCGCGCTGGCCAGCTCGGTCGCCGAGCAGACGGGCCAGCCCGTCATTGTCGACAACAAGGCCGGCGCCAGCGGCATGATTGCGGCCCAGGCCGTGGCCCGTGCACCCGCCGACGGCTACACGGTGATCATCAGCACCAACACCACCCATGCGGCCAATGAGCACCTGTTCAAGCGCATCGCCTACGACCCAGTGAAGGACTTCGCGCCCATCACCGGCCTGGGCAAGGGCGGCATGGTGATGGTGGTGCGGTCGGACGCACCCTTCCAGAGCGTCGGCGACGTGCTGGCTGCCGCGCGCAAGGAGCCGGGCAAGCTGAGCTTTGCCAGTGGCAGCGCCTCCAGCCGCGTGGCGGGCGAGCTGTTCCAGCAGATGGCCAACGTCAAGCTGCTGCATGTGCCCTACCGCAGCAACCCGCTCGGCGTCACCGACCTGCTCGGCGGCCAGGTCCACATGATGTTCACCGACACATCCACCGGCATGCCCCAGGTCACGGCCGGCAAACTGCGCCCACTGGGCGTGACGACCAGCCAGCGCAAGGCGGTACTGCCCGATGTGCCGACCATTGCCGAAGCCGGCGTGCCAGGTTACGACATGGGCTACTGGTTCGCCGCCTACGCCACGGGTGGCACCCCTGCGCCGGTGGTCGCACGCCTGAACCAGCTGCTGCACCAGGCCATGAAGACACCGGGTGTCCAGCAGTTCTACACCGCCAGCAGCGGTCAGGCCTTCCCCACCTCGCCCGACGAATTGGCGCGCTTCCAGGCCTCGGAAACCACGAAATGGGGCCGCGTGATCAAGGCCGCCGGCATCGAGCCGGAGTGACGCGAACGGCACGTCCATAAAAAAAGCGGCCCGCGGGCCGCTTTCTTGTTCACCCAGCGCGAACGCTCAGGCCGCCACACCCTTGGCAGTTTCGGCGTACTCTTCGATCTGGTCGAAGTTCAGGTACTTGTAGATCGCCGCGCCGTCTTTGTTCACGATGCCCATGGCGGCGTGGTATTCGGCCACGGTGGGGATGTGACCCAGCTTGGACGCAATGGCCGCCAGTTCGGCCGAAGCGAGGTACACATTGGTGTTCTTGCCCAGGCGGTTGGGGAAGTTGCGGGTCGAGGTGGACACGACCGTGGCGCCTTCGCGCACCTGGGCCTGGTTGCCCATGCACAGCGAGCAGCCGGGCATCTCAGTCCGGGCACCGGCGGCGCCGAAGCTGGCGTAGTGGCCTTCCTTGATCAGCTCGCTCTCGTCCATCTTGGTGGGCGGTGCCACCCACAGCTTGACGGGGATGTCGCGCTGGCCGCCCAGCAGCTTGGCGGCGGCACGGAAATGGCCGATGTTGGTCATGCACGAGCCGATGAAGGCTTCGTCGATCTTGGTGCCGGCCACGTCAGACAGGAACTTGGCGTCGTCCGGGTCGTTCGGGCAGCACAGGATGGGTTCCTTGATGTCGGCCAGATCGATCTCGATGACGTGTGCGTATTCGGCGTCCTTGTCGGCTTCGAGCAGGTTGGGGTTGGCCAGCCAGGCTTCGACCTTTTCAATGCGGCGCTGCAGGGTGCGTGCGTCGGCGTAACCGTCGGCGATCATGTTCTTCATCAGCACGATGTTGCTGGTGAGGTATTCCTTGACCGGCTCGGGGTTGAGCTTGATGGTGCAACCGGCGGCCGAGCGCTCGGCGGACGCATCGGACAGCTCGAACGCCTGCTCGACCTTGAGGTCGGGCAGACCTTCGATTTCCAGAATGCGACCGGAAAATTCGTTGATCTTGCCGGCCTTGGCCACGGTCAGCAGGCCTTGCTTGATGGCGTACAGCGGAATCGCGTGCACCAGGTCGCGCAGGGTCACGCCGGGCTGCATCTCGCCCTTGAAGCGCACCAGCACCGACTCGGGCATATCCAGCGGCATCACGCCGGTGGCGGCACCGAAGGCCACCAGACCGGAACCTGCGGGGAAGGAAATGCCGATGGGGAAGCGGGTGTGCGAGTCACCGCCGGTGCCCACGGTGTCGGGCAGCAGCAGGCGGTTGAGCCAGCTGTGGATCACGCCGTCGCCGGGGCGCAGGGCCACGCCGCCACGGCTGCTGATGAACTTGGGCAGTTCGCGGTGGGTTTTCACGTCCACTGGCTTGGGATAAGCGGCGGTGTGGCAGAACGACTGCATCACCAGATCGGCACTGAAGCCCAGGCAGGCCAGGTCTTTCAGTTCGTCGCGGGTCATGGGGCCGGTGGTGTCTTGCGAACCCACGGTGGTCATCTTCGGCTCGCAGTAGGT
>JAGXRS010000054.1 GCA_018335615.1 Hydrogenophaga sp.
GCCGCAGGCAAGAGAGGCGGGAAGCCGCGTCAGCGGCTCAGGGGGTGCGTCTGTTCACTCGATGTTCAGGCGCTGGCCGGCCAGCGACACCTTCTTGGGCAGCGTGAGCGTCAGCACACCGTTTTCGTATTTGGCCTTCGACTTTTCATGGTCGATGTCGGTGGCCAGCTGGAAGCTGCGGGCCACAGCGCCGTAGTAGCGCTCGGTGCGCAGCACCTTCTCGTCTTCCTGCTGCCGGTCCTGCTGCTGGATTTCGGCCCGCAGGGTGACCACGCCACCTTCCACGGTGACGTGGATGTCTTCCTTGGCCACACCCGGGACCTCCGCCACCACGGTGTAGGCGGCCGGGGTTTCCCTCACATCGATCTTGATCTGGGAGGGCGACGGCAGGGAATCGCCGTGCAGGGGGCGAACGTAGAAGCCCGGCGCAACGTCTTTGAAGAAGTCGTCGAACAGACCGGAACGGGAGATCAGATGGTTCATGGCAAGACTCCTGAGAAAGAAGGTGGGAGGAAGAGGCCGGTCAGCGCCAGCCCCGTACCCCCCAGATAATTTCCCCGTCCCGGTTTTCAAGAGCCGGCCGGCACCACAAACGCGCTCACGCCGGCCTGCAAGTTTCTTCAATGCGCGACCGGCCTGAGCGCCGTACACTGAACCGCATGAACGCTCCCACCGCCCCGCATGAAGTCACCCGCGCCGACCGAGCGGCCCGCCAAGCCGAGGTGGTGCGAGCCCTGAGCACCGTGGTCCCCGCCCACGCCCTGCTGTGGCAAGCGGAAGACACCGTGCCCTACGAGTGCGATGGCTTGACCGCCTACCGCGAGCGCCCGCTGGTGGTGGTGCTGCCCGAAACCGAGGCCCAGGTCGCCGGGGTGCTGAAAGCCTGCCACGCGCTGGACGTGCCGGTGGTGGCACGCGGTGCCGGCACCGGCCTCTCCGGCGGGGCCATGCCGCACGCCCTGGGCGTGACGCTGTCGCTGGCCAAGTTCAACCGCATCCTGAGCATCGACCCGCGCTCGCGCACCGCCCGCGTGCAGGGCGGTGTGCGCAACCTGGCCATTTCCGAGGCCGCCGCGCCGCACGGCCTGTACTACGCGCCGGACCCCAGCAGCCAGATCGCCTGCACCATCGGCGGCAACGTGGCCGAAAACTCGGGCGGCGTGCACTGCCTCAAGTACGGCCTGACGGTGCACAACGTGCTGGCCGTGCGCGGCTACACCGTCGAAGGCGAGCCCGTCACCTTCGGCGGTGAAGCCCTCGACACGCCAGGCCTGGACCTGCTCTCGCTCGTCATCGGCAGCGAGGGCATGCTGGCGGTGACCACCGAGGTCACGGTCAAACTGGTGCCCAAGCCCCAGCTGGCACGCTGCATCATGGCCAGCTTCGACGACGTGCGCAAGGCCGGCGATGCGGTGGCCGCCGTCATTGCCGCCGGCATCATCCCGGCCGGGCTGGAGATGATGGACAAGCCCATGACCGCCGCGGTGGAAGACTTCGTGCACGCCGGCTACGACCTGACGGCCGAGGCCATCCTGCTGTGCGAGAGCGACGGCACGCCGGAAGAGGTGGAAGAAGAGATCGGCCGCATGAGCGCGGTGCTGCGCGGCTGCGGGGCCACGGCCATCGCGGTCAGCCGCGACGAGGCCGAGCGCCTGCGCTTCTGGAGCGGGCGCAAGAACGCCTTCCCCGCCTCGGGCCGCATCAGCCCCGACTACATGTGCATGGACTCCACCATTCCGCGCAAGCGGGTGGCCGACATCCTGCTGGCCATCGCGGAAATGGAAAAGAAGTACGGCCTGCGCTGCGCCAACGTGTTCCACGCTGGCGACGGCAACCTGCACCCGCTGATCCTGTTCGATGCCAACGACCCGGACCAGCTGCACCGCTGCGAGCTGTTCGGCGCCGACATCCTGGAAACCAGCGTGGCCATGGGCGGCACCGTGACCGGCGAACACGGCGTGGGCGTGGAAAAGCTCAACAGCATGTGCGTGCAGTTCAGCGCTGAAGAAAACGAGCAGATGTTTGCCGTGAAGCGCGCCTTTGACCCCAAGGAACTGCTCAACCCCGGCAAGGTCATCCCCACCCTGCAGCGTTGCGCCGAGTACGGGAAGATGCTGGTGCGCGGCGGCCGGCTGTCGCACCCCGATCTACCCCGTTTTTGAGGGAGATTCTCCCCGGCTGCGGGATGTGCGCTGCGGTACAGTCCAGTGCGATGAACGCATCCCACCCCCTGCAGGGGAGCCTCCAGCTCCCCGACGATGGCCCGGCCGAGGTATCGGCTCGCGAGCTGGCGCTGCAGCGCGAGGTGCAGGCCTTGCGCGCCGAGGTGCGGCAACTCAGAGAAAGGCTGGCCCAGGGCGTCGCGGCGGTGCCGGCCGATGTCACGGAACTGCACCGGCAGCAGGCAGAAGTCCGCCAGCTCAACGTGCAACTGGAAAACCGCGTGCGCCAGCGCACCCGGGAGCTGGCCGAAGCCAACCAGCGCATCCGCGCGACGCTGGAGGAAGCGCAGTCGATCTACAACCAGGCGCCCTGCGGCTACCACTCGCTGGACACCCACGGTGTCTTTGTCTCCATCAACGACACCGAGCTGCAGTGGCTGGGCTATCGCCGTGAGGAAGTGGTGGGGCAGAAGCGCCTTGTCGAGTTCATCCTGCCCAACCGCCGCCACTTGCTGGAAGAGCGGCTGCGTCGGCTCATTGCCAACAGCGAGCTCGACGCGGCGGAATACGAAATTCGGCGACGCGATGGCAGCGTCTTCCATGCGCTGTTGTCGTCTTCGGCGGTGCGCGATGCCGAAGGGCGTTTTCTGCGCAGCAACACCACGGTGGTGGACATCACGCAGCGCAAACATGCCGAGATCGCAGTGCAGGACAGCCAGCGCTTCCTGCGTGGCATCACCGACCATGTGCCGGTGCTGCTGGCCTACCTGGACCTGATGCTGCGCTTTCGCTTCGCCAACCACGAACACATCCGCTTTTGCGGCCACCACCCGGACCAGATGCAGGGCCTGCACGTCAGCGAGTGCATGCCCCCCGATGTGTGGCGGGAAGTCGCGCCCCGTCTGGAGCGGGCGCTCAGCGGCGACGTGCAGCACCACGAGGCCTGGCGCCGCACCGCCACGGGCAACCGGGTGCATGTGCGGGAATCCTACGTACCCGACATCCATGGGGGGCGGGTGCAGGGCGTGTTCGTGCAGATCGTTGACATCACCGAACGCAAGCAGGTCGAAGAGCGGGTGCAACAGCTCAACGAAGAACTGGAGCACCGCATCCGCGAGCGCTCGGTCGAGCTGCTGGAGAGCGAGCAGCGCTTCCGGCTCATGGTGGACAACCTGCGTGAGCACTGCATCTTCTTTCTCGATCCCGACGGCCGCATCACCGACTGGACCGACAGCGCACAGCGCCTGGACGGTTATGCGCCGTCGGAGATGCTGGGTCGCCACTACGCGGCCTTGTTCGGCCCGGAAGACTCCGCGCAGGCCAATGTGCAGGCCAACACGATGCTGCGCCTGGCGGCCTCGCGGGGCCAGCACGAGCTCCAGAACTGGCACACCCGCAAGGACGGTTCGCGCTACTGGTCGCACTCGGTGCTGATCGCCCTGCGCGACGACGGCGGCGAGCTGCGCGGCTTCGCCAAGATCAACCGCGACATGAGCGACGCCAAACGGCTCGATGACCGCATGCGCAACCTCAACGACGAGCTGGAAAACCGCGTGGCCGAGCGTACCGAGCAGCTGCTGGCGGCCAACCGGGATCTCGAATCGTTTTCGTACTCGGTGTCGCACGACCTGCGCTCGCCCTTGCGCCATATTTCCAGTTTCGTGAGCCTGCTGGAAGAACAGCTCGGCGCGCAGTGCGACGAGATGAGCCGGCGCTACCTGAACACCATCAGCCACTCAGCCCGCCACATGGGTCAGCTCATCGACGGGCTGCTGGCTTTCTCGCGGCTGGGCCGTTCCGCGGTGCATCTGGCGCCGGTCGACTTCGCGCTGCTGGTGCGTGGCGTGATCGCCCGGCTGGCGCACGACACGGAGGGCCGATCGGTCGAATGGGTGGTGGCACCCGACCTGCCGGTGGTCCAGTGCGACGGACTGCTGCTGGGCGAGGTATGGGCCAACCTGCTGGGCAATGCCTACAAGTACACCCGGCCGCGTGAGCACGCCTGCATTGAAATCGGCTGGAGCCTGGATCCGGCCGTGGGCCACACTTTCTTTGTCCGTGACAACGGCGTGGGTTTTGATACAAAATACTCGGCTAAGCTGTTTGGCGTCTTCCAGCGCCTGCACCGCACCTCGGAATTTGAAGGCACGGGCATCGGTCTGGCGCTGACCCGCCGCATCGTCGAGCGACACGGTGGCAGCACCTGGGCGCAAAGCCAGCTCGGGGAAGGCAGCGTGTTTTATTTCTCCTTGCCGTTTGAAGGGCTACCCCCCGTCGAACCCCTGCCCGATTCGTCAAACGCCCATCTGGAACCATGAACAAAAACGCCGGCGCCATTCTTCTGGTCGAAGACAACCCCGATGACGCCGAGCTGACCCGCCTCGCGCTGGCGCGCCACGGCCTGGACGGCCGCGTCACCCACGTGTCCGACGGCATGCAGGCCCTCGACTACCTGTACCGCCGCGAGGCCTTTGCC
Source organism: Hydrogenophaga sp. (assembly GCA_018335615.1). Classification (GTDB taxonomy): domain Bacteria; phylum Pseudomonadota; class Gammaproteobacteria; order Burkholderiales; family Burkholderiaceae_C; genus Hydrogenophaga. The sequence continues at coordinate 4,639 of JAGXRS010000054.1, forward strand.
CACCGCGTGGGCGGCAACCCGGTGCTGGTGCTGCTGGACCTGAAGATGCCCCTGATGGATGGCATCGGCGTGCTCAAGGAAATCAAGGGCTCCGAAGCGCTGCACAACATTCCGGTGGTGGTACTCACCTCGTCCACCGAACCGAGCGATCTGCAGCGGGCTTACGATGCCGGCACCAATGCCTACATCGCCAAGCCCACCGAGTTTTCGCAGTTCCTCAGCGCCATGAAGCACGTGTGCGAGTTCTGGGTCCACATCAACCAGACGGCGCCGCAGGGGCTCAACGCCGGCGGGCGGCCCTCCGGGTTCGGCGACCTGACATGAAGAACGGAGCGGGGTGACGGTGCTCCCTTCCCCGCACGCGACGCTGGCTGAACCGCTGCCCGACTGGGACGCACTCGCCGAGCTGGCCGCACAACTGGGCGATGCCGGCGCGGCGCTGCTGGTCCAGACCGGTGCGCATGCCCCGGCGGGGCTGCTGGGAGCCTTCGGCCTGCCACCGGACCAGCTGCCACCGACCCGGGAACTGCTGCGCCAGGTGACCACCGCCTTCCCTGGCGACAGCGTCACCGTGCACCTGGACGCCCACCCCGAGCTGGCTTGCCACGCGCTGGTCGCAGGGCCGACGGCCTGGCGTTGCTGCCGGGTGTGGGCGGTGCCGACGGCCGCCGGGCAGCCCCGCACCGTGCTGGCCCTGCTCGACACCGAAGCCCGCCCGGCCAGCGGCGACAAGCGCGCCGGCCGGGGGATTCGGCTGCTGCTGGCCCAGG
>JAGXRS010000055.1 GCA_018335615.1 Hydrogenophaga sp.
TCGTAGTCGATGGCCTGCTGCATGAACTTGAACGAGTTCAGGTTCTTGATCTCGCGGCGCGTGCCCAGCGGCTCGCCGGGTTTGCGCACCGACACGTTGGCGTCGCAGCGGAACGAACCTTCCTGCATGTTGCCGTCGCAGATGCCGATCCAGGTGACGATTTTGTGCAGTTCTTTGGCGTAGGCCACCGCCTCGGCGCTGCTGCGCATGTCGGGCTCGGTCACGATCTCCAGCAAGGGCGTGCCGGCGCGGTTGAGGTCGATGCCCGACTGGCCAATGAAGTCCTCGTGCAGGCTCTTGCCCGCGTCTTCTTCCAGGTGGGCGCGCACCAGGCGCACCGTCTTCTTCTCGTCTCCGAGGAAGAACGACACCTCACCACCCTGCACCACCGGGATCTCGAACTGGCTGATCTGGTAGCCCTTGGGCAGGTCGGGATAGAAGTAGTTCTTGCGCGCGAACACGCTCTGCTCGGCAATGTGCGAGCCCAGCGCCAGCCCCAGGCGAATGGCCTTCTCCACCGCGCCGCGGTTCATCACCGGCAGCGTGCCCGGCAGCGCGAGGTCCACCGCGCAGGCCTGCGTGTTGGGCTCGGCGCCAAACGCGATGGGCGCGCGGCTGAAGATTTTGCTCTGGGTGGACAACTGGGCGTGGGTCTCGAAGCCGATGACAACCTCGTAGCCGCGCACCAGCAGCGATGCTTCTTTTCTGACTTGTTGGTTCATCTCTGAAAACCTCTTTAAATCCATCAGCTTCATGCGCGCAGGGCCTGCGCCGGGCGTCACGGCGGAACTGGCTCTGCCAGGCGCTGGTGACGCCCCTTGAGGGGGTGACGCCGAAGGCGGCGCGGGGGTGTCTCAATAGCCCTGTGGCGTTTTCAGGTGCCAGTCGGTGGCCTGCTGGAAAGCGTGTGCGGTGTGCAGCAGCTCGCCTTCCTTGAAATAGTTGCCCACGAGCTGCAGGCCCACAGGCATGTTCGCGGCACCGAAGCCGGCCGGCACGCTCATGCCGGGCAGGCCGGCCAGGCTGGTGGACAGGGTGTAGATGTCGGCCAGGTAGTTGGCCATGGGGTCGGCACTCTTCTCGCCGATGGTCCAGGCCACACTGGGGGCCACCGGGCCGGCGATCACGTCACATTGGGTAAAAGCCTGCTGGAAGTCCTGGGCGATCAGGCGGCGGATCTTCTGCGCCTGCAGGTAGTACGCGTCGTAGTAACCATGGCTCAGCACGTAGGTCCCGATCATGATGCGGCGCTGCACCTCGGGGCCGAAGGCCTCGCTGCGCGTCTTCTTGTACATGTCGATCAGGTCGTCGTACTGCCGGGCGCGGTGGCCGAACTTCACGCCGTCAAAGCGGCTGAGGTTGCTCGACGCCTCGGCCGGTGCGATCACGTAATAGACCGGGATCGACAGTTCGGTGCGCGGCAGCGAAATGTCGACCAGCGTGGCGCCGAGCTGCTCGTATTCGCTCAGGGCCGAGCGCACGGCAGCCAGGACATCGGGCGCGCAGCCGGCGCCGAAGAACTCGGCCGGCAAGCCGATGCGCAGGCCCTTGAGCGGCTGCGCGGCGGTGGCGCCTTCGCGCGAACGCGTCAGGGCGGCGCTGTAGTCCTCGGCCGGGTGGTCCAGGCTGGTGGAGTCACGGTCGATGTCGGGGCCGGCCATGGCGGTGAGCAGGGCGGCGCAGTCGGCGGCGCTGCGGGCCATGGGGCCGGCCTGGTCGAGGCTGGAAGCGAAGGCCACCATGCCGTAACGCGAGCAGCGGCCGTAGGTCGGCTTGATGCCGGTGATGCCGCAGAACGCCGCGGGCTGGCGGATGGAGCCGCCGGTGTCGGTGCCGGTGGCCGCGGGCACCAGGCGCGCCGCCACGGCCGCGGCGGAGCCGCCGGACGAGCCGCCGGGCACGCGCGACACATCCCAGGGGTTGTGGGCGGCGCTGAAGGCCGAGTTGTCGTTGCCCGAACCCATGGCGAACTCGTCGCAGTTGAGTTTGCCCAGCGTCACGGCACCGGCGGCGGCCAGCTGGCTGACCACGGTGGCATCGAACGGGCTTTGGTAGCCGGCCAGCATCTTGGAGCCGGCGGTGGTGGGGAAGCCGCGGGTGACGAAGATGTCCTTGTGGGCCAGCGGCACGCCCAGCAGCGGGGTGCGCTCACCGGCGGCCACGCGCGCGTCAGCGGCTTTGGCCTGCGCCAGGCTCAGGTCTTCGTTCAGGGCCAGGTAGACACCCAGGTGCTCGTGCTGCCGGGCGCGCGCCAGCAGGTGCTGTGCGGCCTCGACACTGGATGTTTTCTTGTCGGCAATGGCGGCGGCCAGTTCGGCCACGCCCATGTCGTGAATCGGCTTCAAGCTCATTCGATCACCTTGGGCACGAGGAACAGGCCGCGCTCGACGGCGGGGGCGCTCTTCTGGTTGGCATCGCGGTCATTGACCTCGCTGGCCACATCGGGACGCAGACGCAGCGACACATGGTCGATCACGGCCGTGGGATGGGCCAGCGGCTCCACACCCGTGGTATCGACGGCGTTCATCTGCTCGACAGTGTCGAAAAAGCCGTTGAGCTGGGTCAGCATGCGCTCGCTCTGCTGGGGCGAAAGCTCCAGCCGGGCCAGGTTGGCGATGCGACCGATGTCAGACAGGGTCAGGGACATGGCGGAACTCGGGACGAAAGGTAAGGAAAAAAGACCCATCTTCGAGGGCGTGAAACGCCCCGCAGAATGTCTGGTGCGAGCCCAATCTGGCCCGCAATGCATGCAGTTATGCACAGGGGATACGGTATTATCCTAGGTTTAGCGGCAATACCCGCCCAACAGGGCCGCGGACCGTTAAAACCACTGCCCTGCTCTTTGGCCTGAAGCCAGCCACACACCCCCCCGGCGACGAGCCCGCGAAGCCGCGCTCGTGCCCCCACAGGACATCTGCACATGTTTGAAGCGTTCCGTCGGCAGTTCTCGACCGACCTGGCCATTGACCTTGGCACCGCCAACACCCTGATCTACGTTCGCGGCAAAGGCATTGTGCTGGACGAGCCTTCGGTCGTGTCGATCCGCCACGAAGGCGGCCCCCAGGGCAAGAAGACCATCCAGGCGGTCGGCAAGGAAGCCAAGGCCATGCTGGGCAAGGTGCCCGGCAACATCGAAGCCATCCGCCCCATGAAAGACGGCGTGATCGCCGACTTCACCGTCACCGAGCAGATGCTCAAGCAGTTCATCAAGATGGTGCACCCGCGCTCGATGTTCAAGCCGAGCCCGCGCATCATCATCTGCGTGCCCTGCGGTTCCACCCAGGTCGAGCGCCGCGCCATCCGCGAGAGCGCGCTGGGCGCCGGCGCCTCCGAGGTCTACCTGATCGAAGAACCCATGGCCGCGGCCATCGGCGCCGGCCTGCCGGTGTCCGACGCGTCGGGCTCCATGGTGGTCGACATCGGCGGCGGCACCACCGAAGTGGGCGTCATTTCCCTGGGCGGCATGGTCTACAAGGGCAGCGTGCGCGTGGGTGGCGACCGCTTCGACGACGCCATCATTGCCTACATCCGCCGCAACTACGGCATGCTGATCGGCGAGCCGACGGCCGAAGCCATCAAGAAGAACATCGGCTCGGCCTTCCCCGGCAGCGAAGTCAAGGAAATGGAAGTCAAGGGCCGCAACCTCTCCGAAGGTGTGCCGCGCAGCTTCACCATTTCCAGCAACGAGATCCTGGAAGCCCTGACCGATCCGCTGAACAACATCGTCTCGGCCGTGAAGATGGCGCTGGAACACACGCCACCCGAACTGGGCGCCGACATCGCCGAGCGCGGCATGATGCTCACCGGCGGTGGCGCCCTGCTGCGCGATCTGGACCGCCTGCTGGCCGAGGAAACCGGCCTGCCGGTGCTGGTGGCCGAAGAGCCGCTGACCTGCGTGGTGCGCGGCTGCGGCATGGCCCTGGAGCGCATGGAGCGCCTGGGCACCATCTTCACCAGCGAATAAGGTTCAGCTGCGCCGGCCCCCGGCACACTTGCTCCCGCCACGCGAGCCCGCTCTTCCATGCCACTGGGCACCCTGGACCGCGCGCCGCCCCCGTTTTTCAAACAGGGGCCGTCGGCCCTGTCCAAGCTGATCGTGTTCAGTGCGCTGGCGCTGTTCCTAATGGTGGCCGACGTGCGGTTCCGCGTCACGGTTCCGCTGCGCTCGGTCCTGGCCACCGTGCTCTACCCGGTGCAGTGGCTGGTGTTGCAGCCACTGGAGGCCGCCCGCCAGGCCGGCGGCTACTTCACCTCGCTGCACCAGGCGCAGCAGAACGAGAACGAGACGCTCCAGCGCCTGGCGGTACAGGCCGAGCGCGCCCTGCAGCTGGAGCAGATGGCCCTGGAAAACCAGCGCCTGCGCGAGCTGCTCGACATGCGCAACCGCATCACCACGCCGTCCACCGGGGCCCAGGTGCTCTACGACGCGGCCGACCCGTACTCGCGCAAGGTGGTGATCGACCGCGGCCAGACGCACGGCATCGTGGCCGGCTCCCCGGTGATCGACGAGAGCGGCGTGCTCGGCCAGGTGACGCGGGTCTACCCCCTGGTGTCGGAGGTGACGCTGCTGATCGACCGCGACCAGGCGCTGCCGGTGCTCAACACCCGCACCGGCGTGCGCAGCGTGGCCTACGGCCAGCCCACCGCCAGCGGCGACGGTCTGGAGTTGCGCTACACGCTGGCCAGCGCCGACATCAACCAGGGCGACCTGCTCACCACCAGCGGCGTGGACGGGGTCTACCCGCCCGGCCTGCCGGTGGCGCGTGTGACGCTGGTGGAGCGCCGGGCGGAATCCTCCTTTGCCCGCGTGCACTGCGAGCCCCTGTCGCGCGTGGGCGGGGCCCTGCATGTGCTCGTGCTGGCCCCCGTGGGTTCGGCGCTGCCCCCCTCGCCGCTGCCCGAGGCCGCCGCCCCCAAGGCGCGCAAGCCCGCCTCGCGGCCCACCTCGTCGGCCAGGAGCGACCCATGATCATGCGCCCCGGCCAGCAGCTGCTGCTGCCCGCCAGCCCCCTCTTCATCTGGTTCAGCCTGCTGGGCGCGCTGTCCCTCAACATGGCCATGAACATGGGCCTGTGGGGCCGCGCGGCCTGGATGCCCGACCTGCTGGCCATCGTGCTGGTGTTCTGGAGCGTGCACCAGCCGCTGCGCATCGGTGTGGGCGTGGCGTTCGCCTTCGGGCTGGCCATGGACATGCACCAGGGCGCCCTGCTGGGCCAGCACGCGCTGTCGTACACCGTGCTGGGCTTCTTCGCCATTTCCATGCACCGGCGCCTGCTCTGGTTCCCGGTGCCCACCCAGGCCCTGCAGGTGCTGCCCCTGTTCGCGGCGGCGCAACTGCTGGAACTGCTGGTGCGCCTGCTCGCCAGCGGCACCTTCCCGGGCTGGTCCTTCTTCCTGGCGCCGCTGATCCAGGCCGCGCTCTGGCCGGTGGCCAGCGTGCTGCTGCTGGCACCGCAGCGACGGGCGCCGAACCCTGACGACAACCGGCCCCTGTAATGGAACACCCCCGCGCCGCCTTCGGCGTGCCTAGCAGGCCGCGGCACCGCCAGAGGCGAGGCCTCTTCAGGCCGTCCAAGCCTGCGCAGGCAGGCCTGGAGCCGCGGCCCTCAGCCCCGTGCGCGCGGCCGGGCAGAGCCGGTTCCACCGCATCCTGGGCGTCGGCTCCTCCGCTGGCCGGGGGGAACTCGTCTGCTCGGGCAGGCGTCCGAAACCGGTGGGAAATGATGAGCCAGCGCCATGACTGAACTGCGCAATGTCGAAGCGGACCTGGCGCGCTTTCGCGTCCGGGTGCTGGTGGCCGGACTGGCGGTGATCTTCGCGTTTGGTCTGGTGGCCGCGCGCATGGTCTACCTGCAGGTGATGCGGCACGACAGCCTGCTGGCGCAGGCCGAGAGCAACCGCACCGCCGTGCTGCCGGTGGTGCCCAACCGCGGACAGATCCTGGACCGCTATGGCCGCGTGCTGGCCACCAACTACTCGGCCTACACGCTGGAGATCACGCCGTCCAAGGTGGCCAACCTGGACGCGACGATCGACGCGCTGGGCGAACTGGTCGACATCCAGCCACGCGACAAGCGCCGCTTTCGCAAGCTGCTGGAGGAGTCGCGCACCTTTGACTCGCTGCCGATCCGCACGCGCCTGAGCGACGAGGAAGTGGCGCGCTTCACCGTGCAGCGCTACCGTTTTCCCGGCGTCGATGTGCGCGCGCGGCTGTTCCGTCAGTACCCGCACGGCGAGGTGGCGAGCCATGTGATTGGCTACATCGGCCGCATCAACCAGCGCGAGAAGGCGGCCATGGAAGACTGGCCGGAAGAGGACATCGCCAACTACCGGGGCACCGACTACATCGGCAAGCTCGGCGCCGAGCAGAGTTACGAACGCCAGCTGCACGGGCTGACCGGCTTTGACCGCGTCGAGACCTCGGCCGGCGGCCGCGCCGTGCGCTCGCTGGCCAACACGCCCGCCACGCCAGGCAACACGGTGGTGCTGTCGATCGACATCCAGCTGCAGAAGCTGGTGGAGGACATGTTCGGCCAGCGCCGCGGCGCGCTGGTGGCGATCGACCCGCGCAACGGCGAGGTGCTGGCCTTCGTGAGCAAGCCCACCTTCGACCCGAACCTGTTCGTCGAAGGCATCGACGTGGAGAACTGGAAAGCGCTCAACGAGTCGGTGGACAAGCCGCTGCTCAACCGCGCGCTGCGCGGCACCTACCCGCCCGGCTCCACCTACAAGCCCTTCATGGCCCTGGCGGCGCTGGAAACTGGCACCCGCAGCGCCGCCACCGCCGTCAACGACCCCGGCTTCTGGATGTTCGGCAACCACCGCTTCCGCAGCCACGGCGACAACAGCCTGGGGGCGGTGGACCTGCACCGCAGCATCGTCAAGTCGAGCAACACCTACTACTACTCGCTGGCCAATGAAATGGGCGTGGATGCCATGCACGATTTCATGGCGCCGCTGGGATTCGGCCAGATCACCGGCATCGATCTCAGGGGCGAAGTGCGCGGCGTGCTGCCCAACCAGGCCTGGAAACGCCGCACCTACAAGCGGCCAGAGCAGCAGAAGTGGTACGCGGGCGAGACCATCTCGCTGGGCATCGGACAGGGCTACAACACCTTCACCATGCTGCAGGTGGCGCACGCCATGGCCACGCTGGCCAACGGCGGCGTCAAGTACCGCCCCCACCTGACGCTCGCCACCGAGGACGTGGTGACGCGCGAACGCACGTCCACGGTGCCCAACGAGCCGACGCACCTGGGCTACAAGCCCCAGCATGTGCAGACCGTCCTGCGCGCCATGCAGGCCGTGACCACCGAAGGCACCTCGGCCCGCGTGTTCGCGGGCGCCGGCTACGCCAGCGGCGGCAAGACCGGCACGGCGCAGGCGGTCACCATCGGCCAGAAAGACCGCTACGACGCGCGCAAACTGGAAGAACACCAGCGCGACCATTCGCTCTACGTCGCCTTCGCACCGATGGAGGCGCCTCGGGTGGCACTGGCGGTGATCGTGGAGAACGCCGGCTTCGGTTCGGCGCACGCCGCCCCGATTGCGCGCCGCGTGTTCGACTACCTGCTGATGGACCAGTACCCCAACCCGCAGGACCTGGCGGCGGTGCAGAAAGGCCAGGCCGCGGCCCCCATCGGCACACCGCTGAAGGCCAGCGAGATGCCCTGGCCACCGGTACCGGAGCCCACCCCGGCCGCACCGAAATAGCCCCCCGCCGCGCCGCGTGGCGGGGGGCTACCGGACCCAGGCGTCGTAAGACGTCTTCAGGATCAGTGCCGTCACCACCACGATGAAGGCCATGCGCACGAAGCCGCTGCCGTGCTTGAGCGCCAGGCGCGTGCCGAGCAGGCTGCCAGCCACGTTCGCCACCGCCATGACGAGCGCGAAGTGCCACCAGACGTGGCCCTTCCAGGCGAACAGCGAGAGCGCCGCCAGGTTGGACGTGGTGTTGAGCAGCTTGGCGCTGGCGCTGGCGTGCAGAAAGTCGTAGCCCAGCCAGCGCACGAACAGGAACACGAAGAAGCTGCCGGTGCCGGGGCCGAAGAAGCCGTCGTAGAAGCCGATGGTGGCGCCCAGCACGGCGGCGGCCATGGCCTCGGACCGGCCGCTGAAGTGTGGCGTGTGGTGCCGCCCCAGGTCCTTGCGGGCCAGGGTGTAGGCCAGCACACCGAGCAGCACCAGCGGCAGGGCGCGGCGCAGGAAATCGGGCGAGATCATGGTCACCGTCCAGGCGCCCAGCATGGAGCCGGCAAAGCACACCACCGCCGCCGGCAACAGCGCCCGCCAGGGCATCTGCACCCGCCGGGCGTACTGCCAGGTGGCCACGCCGGTGCCCCAGATCGACGCGCCCTTGTTCACACCGAACAGCGTGGCCGGGTGGGTGTTGGGAAACACGGCGAACAGGGCCGGCACCAGGATCAGGCCTCCGCCCCCGACGATCGAATCGACAAAACCCGCGAACAGCGAGGCAACAGAGACCAGCAGCAATTCCATAGGGGGGTGATTGTCACCGGTGGCTGTCCACTCGCTCGGAACCCGACCTGCCGGCATGGCCCCGTCCCGCCGCGCGTCCGGGACCAGGCAAAAAAAAACCGACCTTTGTGGGGTCGGTTTTGGCATGTCTGGCATCTCTGGGGACGCTGGTACAGCATGTGGTTGTTATTGGACTGGGTTGTCTCCTCGGTCCCCCGCGGTCAACAGCGCGTGGCGCCGTGCGAGTGGGGATACTTTAGTGTGTCGCCCCAGCTGTGTGCATCGGGACTTTCCCAGGGGTCCGGGTCGGACTTGGCACAAGTTATGCAATGGGGTAAGCATTTTGGGTCATGGGTCACAAAATGCACCAACATCGCTGGCTGATGGCATTCGCAGGGGGCCTTTTCCCTGCCACCTCCCTCTGGGCACAAGCCGCCCCGGCGGCCCTCCCGCCCACAGCGGCGCCCGCGTTGAGCAGCCCCGGGCTGGTGGCAGTGTCCACCATCAGCAGCGCCGACACCGCCTGGCTGATGGTCAGCACGGCTTTGGTGCTGCTGATGACCTTGCCCGGCATCGCACTGTTCTACGGCGGCATGGTGCGCCGCCAGAACGTCATCAACACCATGGCCAGCGTGGTGGGCATTGCCGCGGTGGTGAGCGTGCTCTGGTTTGCGCTGGCCTACTCGCTGGCCTTCACCCCGGGCAGCGAGGCGCTGGGCGGCTTCATCGGCGGCGTGGAGCGCATGGGCTTTGCCGGGCTGGAGTTCCTGGGCGAGAGTGGCCAGGTGGCGGTCAGCCACATCGCGCCGCATGTGCCCGAATCGGTGTTTGCCATGTTCCAGCTCAGCTTCGCCATCATCACCTGCGCACTGGTGGTGGGGGCACTGGTGGAGCGCATGCACTTTGGTGCGCTGATGCTGTTTGCCGGCCTGTGGCTGCTGCTGGTGTACGCGCCGGTGGCGCACTGGGTGTGGTCGCCCAATGGCTGGCTGGCCGGTCTGGGCGCACTGGATTTTGCCGGCGGCGCGGTGGTGCACATCAATGCGGGAGCGGCGGCACTGGTCTGCGCCTACGCGCTGGGCCCGCGGCTGGGCCACGGCCGCGAGCCCTTTCTGCCCTTCAACCTCGGCCTGACGATGGCCGGTACCGGCCTGCTGTGGGTGGGCTGGTTCGGCTTCAACGCCGGCTCGGCGCTGACCGCCGACGGCCGCGCTGGCCTGGCGCTGGCGGTGACGCACATTGCCGCGGCGGCCGGTGCCGTGTCCTGGATGGGCGCCGAGTGGTTCGTGCGGCGCCATGTGTCGCTGCTGGGCCTGTGCTCGGGCGTGGTGGCCGGCCTGGTGGCCATCACGCCGGCCGCGGGCTTCGTGACGCCGCGCGCGGCGCTGCTG
>JAGXRS010000056.1 GCA_018335615.1 Hydrogenophaga sp.
GGCACCGGCGTGACCGCGCCCAGGATGGTGGCCGGGTCGGCGCCCAGGGCGACGGCCACCGGGTAGGGCTGGTCGGGGTGCAGGCGCCCGTGGTCGCGGAAATCGAGCGCGCCGCCGCGGTGGGCCAACCAGCGCATGATGAGCTGGTTGCGCGAGAGCACCTGCTGGCGGTAGATGCCCAGGTTCTGCCGCGGCTTGTGCGGGCCCTGGGTGATGACCAGACCCCAGGTGATGAGCGGGGCCACGTCGTCGGGCCAGCAGTGCTGGATCGGCAGGCGGCCCAGGTCCACGTCGTCACCCTCCCACACCACGGCCTGGCAGGGGGCGTGGCGCAGCTCGCGCGGGCTCATGTGCCAGAGCGACTTGACCAGGCCGCCCAGTCCCGCCATGTCGCGCAGGCCCGTGGGCGCCTCGGGCTCCTTCAGGCGTGCCAGCACCTCGCCGAAGCGGCGCAGCTCGCCCACGTCCCCCACACCCATGGCGCGGGCCACGCGTGCCGTGGTGCCGAACAGGTTGCCCAGCACCGGCATGGTGTGGCCGGTGGGCTGCTCGAACAGCAGCGCGGGGCCGCCCGCGCGCAGCACGCGGTCGCACAGCGCGGTCATTTCCAGGTGCGGCGACACCGGCTCGTGCACGCGGCGCAGTTCACCCCCGGCTTCGAGTTGCGCCATGAAATCGCGCAAATCCTTGTAGGTCACTGTGACACCCCCCTGCGCCGCTTCGCGTCTCGGTGCCGTTGCCAGAGGCAAAGGCTCTTCGGGCACGTCCCAACCTGCGCAGGCAGGTTGGGAGCCGCGGCCCTCAGCCCCCGCGGGGGGACGCACCCGTGTGGCCCGGCGGAGCCGGTTCCACGGTGGGCTTGGGCGGAGACCGATGCGTTCATGCCGAAGCCGCGGTGTCGCAAGGTAGCCCCGTCCAGCGCTCGCTCAGCGTGTGCGGCACCTCCAGCAGGTCGAGCACGCGCGCCACGCTGGCGTTGACGATGTCGGTCACGCTCTGTGGTCGCAGGTAGAAGGCGGGCATGGGTGGGCAGACGATGGCGCCCATCTCGGTGACCGTGCACATGTTGCGCAGGTGGCCCAGGTGCAGCGGGCTTTCGCGGGTCATGAGCACCAGGCGGCGGCGCTCCTTGAGCATCACGTCGGCGGCGCGGGTGATGAGGTTGTCCGACAGGCCGTGGGCAATGGCCGCGAGGCTGCGCATGGAACAGGGCGCGAGCACCATGCCCGCGCAGCGGAACGAGCCGCTGGCCGGGCCGGCGCCCACCTGCCCCGCGTCGTGCAGCGTGTGCACCAGCGGGCGCAGGTCGTGCGCTTGCAGGCCGAGTTCGTGCTGCAGCGTCAGCCAGCCGGCGTCGGACACCACGGCGTGCAGCTCCACACCGGGTGCGGTGGCGAGTTCCTGCAGCAGGCGCCAGCCGTAGACCGCGCCGCTGGCACCGGTGATGGCCACCAGCAGGCGCCGGGGCTCAGCCATGGGTGGCCAGCGATTCGCGGGCGGCGGCGGCCGGCAGGGCGGCGCTCACCATCTCCAGCACCTGCCGGGCCTGTTCGGGGTCGAAGTCTTCGTGCTGGCGTTTGCGCACGCCGTAGTCGTGCAGCTGGTGGTGTTGCGTGGGCGTGAGGCCGTGGCGGGCCAGGCTGCTTTTGACGCAGACCAGCGGGCAGCCGTCGAGGGCCACGATGGGCCGGCCCGAGCGCGCGGTTTTCACCAGCGAGGGCACGTCGCCGCCCACGCCGGCGATGCACGACATCTCGGCCAGGCCGGCTCGGTCCAGCCGCACGGCCACATGGTTGGCCAGCTGCGCCGCGCTGGAACAGCCCGAGCAGGCGTAGACCAGGGGCAGGCGGCGATCACTGGCGGGCATGGGGCTTCCCCGCTGCGGCGAAAGGGCTCAGGCGCTGCAGACGCGCCAGCACGGCCGATGGCCTGAAGGCGGCCAGGTCCACCACCGGCCATTCCAGCGCGTCGAGCGCGTTCTTCACCACCAGCCCCAGCTCGGTGTCGCCTTCCATTGAGAGGCGCCGGTTGAAGAACAGCGTGTCGGGGTCGTCCAGGCGCTGGGCCAGGCGCAGGAAGTCGTGCGCGTTGGCGCTCAGGGTGAGGTCGGTGCTGGGCTGCGGCGGGCGCGCGCGGAACATGCCGCCCTGCCACGCGAAGTCGAAGCGCAGACCGGCGTCGCGCACGTCGATGCGGATGCGCTGGCCCTGCAGCCGCTCGATCACGTCGGCGGGCAGCTGCCGCGCCAGCACGATGTTGAGCGCGGTGACCAGCAGCAGCGAACCGGGCAGGGGCGGCAGGCGCGAGAGCAGCTGCGCCACGGGCGCGGGCACGGTGTGTCGGGGGGTGGCGTCGGGGGTGGCGTTCATGGGGTGGTGGGGTTCAGTGGCTCAGGCCACGTAGAGCAGCAGGGCGAGGAAGTGGCAGGCGCTGCCGCCCAGCACGAACAGGTGCCAGATGCCGTGGGCGTGGCGCAGCCGGTGGTCGTTGGCGTAGAAGCCGATGCCCAGCGTGTAGAAGGCGCCGCCGGCCGCCAGCCAGGCAAAGCCGGCCGGCCCCAGCGCGTTCCACAGCGGCACCACGGCCACCAGCGCCAGCCAGCCCATCAGCACGTAGATGACGAGCGACAGCACGCGGGCGCCGCGCGCCAGCCAGATCTCCTGCACGATGCCCAGCGCGGCCAGGGACCACACCACGCCCAGCAGCGACCAGCCCCAGGGCCCTTGCAGCGAGACCAGGGCAAACGGGGTGTAGCTGCCGGCGATCAGCAGGTAGATGCTGCAGTGGTCGAGCTTCTGGAACACCGTCTTGGCCCGGCCGCGCAGCGCGTGGTAGAGCGTGGACGACAGGTAGAGCGTCACCAGCATGGCACCGTAGACGCTGAAGCCCACGATGCGCCACGGGTCGCCCTTGAGCGAGGCGAGGACGATCAGCACCGCCGCGCCGGCCACGGCCAGCACGGCGCCCACCAGGTGGGTGATGCTGTTGAGTCGTTCGCCGGCGTGCATGAAGCTCAGACCGCCGCGGCGGCCGGGCGTTCCACGCGGTCCTGCCCCGGCTGGCCGTGCCAGTAGCCATTGCAGTCGGCCCCTGCCGTGCCGGGGCCCGAGGCGGGCAGCAGGGGGAGGAGGGCAGCCCGGGCAGCGCTGCCGCTGAGCGTGCCCTGGCGCACCGCATCAAACAGGTCGACGATGGCGTCGGTGTGCTGGGCCTGCGGGCTGATGCGGGCCACGTCGATACCGAGCGCCTGCAGCTCGTCCCAGGCGTCGATGAGGCTGTGCACGCGGGCGGATTGCGTCTGGATGCCGTTGAGTACCAAGAAGCCCGCGTCCTCGCGCGTGCGCAGCAGCAGACCGTCGGGGTGGTCCAGGCAGCTGAACTGGCAGTCGTCCTTGGGCCGGTTGCGGTGGCGCGCCGTGAAGCAGCGGGCCGAAAATGCCAGCGGCAAGCGGCCGTGCACGAACACCTCGGTCTGCAGCCCGGCCGGGCGTTCGCGCTGCAGCAGGGCGAGGTCGGCGCGCGGCATCTCCAGCGGTGCCACCCAGCGCGTGGCGCCCATCGAGGCCATCCACTGCAGCGTGGGGCCGTTGTACACATTGAGGTGCGGGCCGGCCACGAAGTCGCGCGGCGCACGGCCCGAACCGGCCGCGTTCATGGCGCTCACCGCGCCCATGTCGTTCGCCTCGACACCAAAGCCGGCCTGCGCGGCGATCTTCTGCATCGCCGACACGTCCGAGCACGACTCCAGCAGCACCTGCGTCGAGAGCACCGCCGTCTTGCCGGCCGCCTGCATGAGCGCGGCCACGTCCAGCCAGTCGTCCAGCCGCAGCTCGTGCCGGCGCGAGCACGTCACCTCGCCCAGGTAGACGATGTCCACCGCCGTGCCGGCGATGCGCTCGTAGAAGTCGAAGACCGTCTGGCGCGGCCAGTAGTACTGCAAAGGTCCGAGAGACAGTTTCATTTCAGTGGTGTCCATGTGTGGCGCTGCCCCTCACCCCCGCCCTCTCCCCAGAGGGGCGAGGGAGTAACAGCCGGGGAGCGGCAGCGGCGCGACGATCCCGTCCCTCTCCGGAGCGCGCGGATAACCCAGAGCACCCGTGGATCTGGCTCCGCCAGTCCACAGGGTGCGTCCCCCTCCGGAGGGAAGCCGCGCAGCGGCGCAGGGGGGGGCATCCCAAGCTCACTTCCATTTCCGGTGATACGCGCCCAGCGTGTGCTGCTGCCCCTCGGCCACCTGGTCGAGCGAGGCCATCCAGCTGCCCTTGGGCGTGTAGTGCTGGGGCTGGGCCAGGCAGTCGTCGATCGCTTCGCGCCAGACCTTCGTCACCTGCGCCACGTAGGCGGGGCTGCGCTGGCGGCCTTCGATCTTGATGGCGCGCACGCCCATCTGCAGCAGCTGCGGCAGCAGCGACAGG
Source organism: Hydrogenophaga sp. (assembly GCA_018335615.1). Lineage (GTDB taxonomy): Bacteria > Pseudomonadota > Gammaproteobacteria > Burkholderiales > Burkholderiaceae_C > Hydrogenophaga. Next base: position 4,416 of record JAGXRS010000056.1, read on the forward strand.
GTGTTGAGGCTGGTGGGCTCTTCGATGGCGTAATAGTTGTGGTCGTCTTCCACGTCGAAGCGGCCCTTGCACAGCGTGGGGTAGCTGGCGCTCTCACCGGGCGCATAGCGGTCGATCAGCACGCCGTTCAGGCGGGCCTCGCGGCCCTGCGGCGTCTCCTGCCAGCGCACCGCCTTGGCGGGCGAGCACACGCCGTGTGTGTTGGGCGATTCACCGGTGACGTAGGACGACAGCGCGCAGCGGCCCTCCACCATCACGCACAGGCTGCCGAAGCCGAACACCTCGATTTCCACCGGCGTCTTCTGCACCACCTGTCGCACCTGCTCCAGCGACAGCACGCGCGGCAGCACCGCACGCGAAATGCCGAACTGCCGGTGGTACAGGTTGATGGCCTCATGGTTGGTGGCCGAGCCCTGCACCGAGAGGTGCAGGCGCAATTTCGGGTGACGTTCCACGGCGTAGCGCATGAGGCCCGGGTCGGCCAGGATCACCGCGTCCACGCCGAGGTTCACCGCCGTGTCCATGGCCTGGCGCCAGCGCTCGGGCTGCGCCGCCTGCGGGTAGGTGTTGAGCGCCATGAACACCTGGCAACCCCGGGCATGGGCGTAGGACACGCCGCTGGCAATGGCCGCGTTGTCGAAGTTCAGGCCCGCGAAGTTGCGCGCGTTGGTGGCGTCGCGCAGGCCGAGATAGACACAGTTCGCGCCCTGGTCCACGGCGGCCTTGAGGGCCGGCAGGCTACCGGCGGGGCAGACGAGGTCCAGGGAGGCGGTCGGTGGCGTCATGGTTCAAAACGGGAAAGGGTGTCGTGTGGGCGCAGCACCGCATGGGTGCTGCGGGCGCCACGTTAACGGCGCCCGGATCCCCGGCCGTTGACCCACGTCAAGGGGCTCATGGCTTGATCTGGCGCAAGCCGGCGGCGGCTCAGCAGCAGGCCTTCGGTGCTTGGGCGTCGAACTGCGGGAACAGCAGGTTGTTCTCCAGGTGGATGTGGCTGATCAGGTCGTCCGACAGCTGCGCGATGCCGGCGTAGAGCGCGCGCCAGGTGTTGCAGGCACCGGGTGGTGGCGTGGCGTCGTGGCTCAGTGCCATCAGGCGCTCCAGCTGCTCGCCGTGGCTGGTGTGCTCGTCGCGCATCACGGCAATCGGGTGGCGCACCATGGGCGTGCCGCCGGCCTTGAGCATGGGGAAGAGGATGGTTTCCTCCTTTTCCATGTGCTCCAGCAGCTCGGCTTCCATCGCCTCCAGGTGCGCGGCCAGGCCGGTGGGCACATGGGGGCTGTCGCGGTGCACGGCTTCCACGCGGCGCGCCATGCGGATCAGTTCGGGCAGCTGCTCGCGGTGCACCGCGTGGTAGCGCGCCAGGATGTGGTCGATCATCTCGGCGGGTGCCTGGGGCGCTTCCTGCACGGCCGGGCGGTCGAGCTGCGCGAGTTCGGCCATCACGGCGTCCAACGGCAGGCCCTTGGCCTCGCAGGCGTCCTGCAGCGCCACCTGGCCGCCACAGCAGAAGTCCAGCTTCAGGCGCCGGAACACCGCGGTGGAGCCGGGCAGGTTGACGGCGATCTGCCCGATGGCCTGCTGGGCGCGGTCGTCGGTGGGGAGGTCGAGGGTGGCGACGTGGCTCATGGCGGTTCCTTTAAAGATTCATTTGGTGTGAATATATTAGCCCATAAAATGCACGGCATATGCATCTTTCAACACGGCAGAAGACCATCGTCCAACCGGAGGATGTGGCATGCGCCTGACCAGCTGGACCGACTACAGCCTGCGCGTGCTGATGTTCTGCGCGGCCTGCACGCAGCGCGAGCAGCCGCCCACCATCAGCGAGATTGCCGAGGCCCATGGGATCTCGCGCAGCCACCTCACCAAGATCGTGATGACGCTGGCGGGCATGGGCCTGCTGGAGACCACGCGCGGGCGCGGCGGCGGCTTGCGCCTGCTCAAGCCGGCCCACGAGATCGTGCTGGGCGACGTGGTGCGCCAGACCGAAACCGACTTCACGCTGGTGGAATGTTTCGACGCCGCGCACAACACCTGTCGCCTGAACGGCTACTGCCGGCTCAAGGGCGTGCTGCACGAGGCGATGGCCGCCTACCTGCAGGTGCTCGACGGCGTCACGCTGGCCGATCTGGTGGAACCGCTGCCAGCGGCGAAAGCGCCGCGTGCGGCCGGGCGCGGTGGTCGCGTGCCGGGCATTGCCGGCCTGCCGCTGCGCGGGGTGCGGTAGACCGATTGCGACATGGGTCGGAAAGCCAGTACCCTACGGGCATGCCCTCTCACGCCTCACTGTCCACCAAGCTGGTTCGCATTGGTGCCGGACTCCTGGTGGTCGCCCTCGCGTCCATCGGCCTCACCCTCTGGGTCACCTGGCAACTCGAAGGCGGTGCCGCGGCCGTGAACGAGGCCGGGCGTCTGCGCATGCAGACCTGGCGCCTCACCAGCGCGGTGCAGGCCCAGTTGCCGCCGGCCGAGGTGGCGGCGCTGGTGGAGCGCTTCGATGCCAGCCTGACGCTGCTGCGCGATGGCGATCCCAGCCGGCCGCTGTTCGTGCCCTGGGATGCCGATGTGAGCCGCGATTTTGCACAGGTCCAGTCCATGTGGCAGGAGCAGCGCGCGCTGTGGCTGCGGGGTGAGGCCGAGCGCGACGCGGCGTCCTTGCGCGACGTGACCGCCTTCGTCGATGCCATCGACGAACTGGTGTTCACCATTGAAAAGGAGGTGTCCGGTCTCACCGCGGTGCTCAACCTGTTCCAGCTCGTGATGATGGCGCTGGCCATTGGCGGCGCGGTGGTGATGCTGTACAGCGGCTACCGCTACGTCATCAACCCGATCGCCAGCCTGCGCACCGGCTTGCGACAGCTGGAAACCGGGGATTTCTCCGTGCGGGTGGCGGTGCCCACGCACGACGAGTTTGGCCAGGTGGCCGCCGGTTTCAACCGCATGGCGGCCACCCTGCAGTCGCTTTACGAGGGGCTGGAGAGCCAGGTTGAGTTCAAGACCCGGCGCATCGAGGCCCAGCGCGCCCGGCTGGAAGCGCTGTACGAGGTGAGCGGCTTCCTGGCCAGCGCGAACACCATCGAGGAACTCTCGCGTGGCTTTTCCGAGCGCATCCGCACCCTGATGAAGGCCGACGCCGTGGCGGTGCGCTGGTCCGACGAGGCCAACCAGCGCTACCTCATGCTCGCCTCCGACGCCTTCCCGCAGGAGATGGTCGACGAGGAGCGCAGCCTGCTGGCCGGCGCCTGCGCCTGCGGCAACCTGAAGTCTGACGCGCGCACCCGGGTCATCCCGATCGCCACCCACGAGGCCGCCCCCATGCGCCACTGTGCCAAGGTGGGTTACCAGAGCCTGGTCAGTGTGCCGGTGCGCTTGCAGCAGCGCATCATCGGCGAAGTGGACCTGTTCTTTCGCAGCGCGGTCTCGCTCAATGCCGACGAAACCGAGCTGCTCGATGCCCTGGCCAGCCACCTCGCCAGCTCGCTCGAAGGCCTTCGCGCCGCCGCGCTGGAGCGCGAGGCCGCGGTGGGGGAAGAACGCGCCTTGCTGGCCCGCGGCCTGCACGACTCGATTGCACAGGCCCTGGCCTTCCTGAAGATCCAGGTGCAGTTGCTGCGCCTGGCGGTGCAAAAGCAGCAGCCCGAGCAGGTGCAGCGCACGCTGGACGAGCTGGACGTGGGCCTGCACGAGAGCATCAGCGACGTGCGCGAGCTGCTGGTGCATTTCCGCACCCGCACCAACACCGACGACATCGAGGCCGCGCTGCAGGAAACGCTGCAGAAGTTCCGCCACCAGACCAATCTGCCGGCCCGGCTGGAGGTGAGCGGCGACGGCCTGCCGCTGCCGGCCGACGTGCAGGTGCAGGTGCTGCATGTGCTGCAGGAAGCCTTGTCCAACGTGCGCAAGCACGCCGGGGCCTCGCAGGTGGTGCTGACGGTGAACAAGGGCGCCCGCTGGCGTTTCGCGGTGCAGGACGACGGCGCCGGCTTCGACCCGGACGAGAGCCGCGACAGCTCGCATGTGGGCATGAACATCATGCGCGAGCGGGCCGAGCGCGTGGGCGCCCTGGTCCAGGTCGAATCCACGCCGGGAAAGGGCACCACGGTGTCGCTCACCCTGCCACCCTATCCTGTCACCGCCTCCGGCCTGGCGCCGGTCAGCGTGTCCACTGCGCAGCCGCTTCCCCTGACCGTGACCTGATCGCCCCTCATGACGACTGATTCATCCCGACGCATCCAGCTCCTGGTGGTCGACGACCACACCCTGTTCCGCCGCGGCCTGAAGGCCTTGCTCTCGCAGGACGAGCGCTTCGAGGAGGCGCGCGAGGCGGCCGACGTGGGCGAGGCGCTGCGCAGCCTGGCCCAGGCCCGGCCCGATGTGATCCTGCTCGACAACCACCTGCCCGGCGTGCGCGGCGTGGAGGCCATTCCGTCGCTGAAGGAAGCGGCCCCGGACTGCCGCATCCTCATGCTCACCGTGAGCGAGAACGAGGAAGACCTGGCCGCCGCCCTGCAGGCCGGCGCGGACGGTTATCTGCTCAAGACGGTGGAGTCCGACCAGCTGTGCGATGCCATCGTGAAGGTGCTCGACGGCAAGTCGGTCGTCAGCCCGGAGATGATGACCAAGCTCTTCAACGTCTTTCGCAGCCAGGGCGCGCCGGCGCCCGCCAGCGCCGCGCCGCTGACCTCCACCACCGCGGCCCCGGTGGTGCCCGAAGCGCCCGTGCCCGCGCCCGCCGCGCCGCCAGCCGAGGATGCCGACGCGCTGGCCAAGCTGTCGGCCCGCGAGCGCCAGATCCTGGCCCTGATTGCGCGCGGCGACAGCAACAAGCTGATCGCGCGTGAGCTGGACATCGCCGAGACCACGGTGAAGATCCACGTGCAGCACATCCTGCGCAAGCTCAACCTCACCTCGCGTGTGCAGGCCGCCGTGCTGGCCGTGCACCACAACCTGCGCACCTGAGCGCGGGGGCGACCGCGGGACGGCGGTTCGATCAGGAGAACAGCTCGCGCACCACCTGGTCGTACAGCGCGGTGAGGTTGTCCATGACCTCGTACACGCGCTCACTGGTGGTGGCCACCACCTGCAGGCTGCCCGGGGTGGGGGGCTTCTGCAAGGCGGCATCGAAGAACACCCATTGCGCCTTGGCCAGTTCCAGCTCGTTGCGGATATGGGGTGTGGACACGGGTGAGCCCTGCAAGACGGCCAGGCTCTCCACGAAGGCCTTGCGTGTCTCATCCAGCTGGGCCTGGACGTCTTTGCCGGTCTGTCCGGCGCCCAGCAGGAAATAGGTCCGCGCAGCGCGCTGCGACAGCATGCGCTGGCGACCGGCCACGTTCACCACCCGGGCCGCGCCCTGGGTCGCTGTTTTCTCATAACCCTGGGTCAGGGCTTCGGCGCTGGCCAGCATGGCGTCGGCGAGACGCGCGACTTCACCGACCGATTCCAGTCGGGGCTCCTGGCTGGTCTGGGCCAGCAGGGCCTGGCTGCGCTGCTCCAGCGTCCTGAGCAGGGGGACGACCTCGGCCGGCGGCGCACCCCGGGTGAGCTCGCCCAGGCCGGCGGTCACCAGGCTCTGCGTGGTCTGCCCGATGTCCCGGGCGCGCTCGCTCAATACGCCCAGCGCGCCCTGCACATAGGCCTTGGACGCGCGCTGTGACAGGGCGCGCATGCGCCCGGCCCGGTTGATGGCGGTGGCCACCGGCAGGCGGGGCGCCGTCTGGGCCCAGGCAGGCGTGGCCAGCAAGTTCGTCAGCGCCCAGGCAGACGGGATGGCGAAACTGATGGCGGTGCGGCGGGTGATGGCTTCCATGGTGTGTCGGGTCCCTGCGGTTAAGTCGAAGTGGTTCAGTCTAGGAGCCGGTTTCGGGGATGACCATGCACCGTTGGAGTTAGCGGCCATCGTCCTTTCGCAGGATGGCGCCGGCCCTGATCGGGCGCCTCGGTGTGCATCCAGGGGCGCGGCCATCGTCCATCTGGACAGTGGCCGCGTGCCAAAGAAGGATGTTCAGCGCGCACCGAAGCCCGCACACTTGTCCAGTCACCCTGGTCTCTGTAAGGCCATTGCCCGCAGGCCCTGTGTCGCCGGCCGGCAGACCCCGCCTGTGCGGCGGCGGCCGGGTTGCGACACAGGCTTGTCGACCGGATCAACTGGAGAAAAAACATGGAAGTCATGCTGGCTTACGACCATTCGCGCAATGCGCGCATCGCGCTGGACGCGGTGAAGCGCCTGTTCGCGCACGAGAACCCCACCATCACCCTCATTTCCGTCATCGAAGAGCCCGGCAGCACCACCAGCGCCGGCGACGACATGTTCGAGGCCCAGTTCCAGGAGCAGAAGGCCGGCGCCGAGGCCGCCGCGGCCGAGCTGTCGGCGGCCGGCTTCCAGGCCAAGGTGCTGTTCGCCGAGGGCGACGCCCGCAAGATGATCCTGCGCGCCACCGAGGAACGCCGCCCCGACGTGCTGGTGATGGCCCGCCACTCCTACAAGCCCGACGGCAACTTCATCACCCGCCGCCTGGACGCGCTGGTGGAGGAGTTCGACCACATGACCTTCGGGTCGGTCAGCGCCTTTCTGGCGCGCCGCGTCATGTGCCCGCTGCTGATCGTCCCCACCCACGGCGACTGAGCGCACCGCGTTAACGAGGTTTCATCATGCAAGTCAGTGACATCTTCCGGTTCAAGAACCGGGAAATCAAGGCGCTCCACCTGACGTGGATCGCCTTCTTCATCTGTTTCTACGTCTGGTTCAACATGGCGCCGCTGGCGTCGTCCATCCTGCGTTCGGCCGACTGGCTGACGCGCGACGATATTCGCCTGTTCGCCATCGCCAACGTGGCGCTCACCATACCGGCCCGCATCCTGGTGGGCATGGCGCTGGACCGTTTCGGCCCGCGCCGCGTGTTCTCGGTGCTGATGGTCGTCATGGCCGTGCCCACGCTGTTCTTCGCCTTCGGCAACAGCAAGGAACAGCTGTTCGTCTCGCGCCTGGTGATGAGCTCGGTGGGCGCCAGCTTCGTGGTCGGCATCCACATGACCGCCCTGTGGTTCAAGCCGCGTGACATCGGCTTTGCCGAAGGCTTCTACGCCGGCTGGGGCAACTTCGGCTCGGCCGCTGCCGCCATGACGCTGCCCACCATCGCGCTGACCATGTTCGGCGGCCCGGACGGCTGGCGCTATGCGGTCGCGCTCTCGGGCGTGATCATGGGCCTGTACGGGGTGTTCTACTGGTTCGCCATCACCGACGGCCCCACCGCCGACACGCACAAGAAGCCCCGCAAAAGCGCCGCGCTGGAAGTCTCCAGCTACCGCGACCTGGTGCTGCTGATGCTGTTCACCATTCCGATGGTCGGCATCCTGGGCATCCTGGTGTGGCGCGTGCAGAACACCGGCTTCATCGACGACCTCACCGCCTGGATCTGCTACGCCTCGATCGGTTTTGTCATCCTGTACCAGCTGTACCAGGTGCTGCGCGTGAACCTGCCAATCCTGAAGAAGGGCGTGCCGGCCGACGACCGCTACCCCTTCAAGTCGGTGGCGGCCCTGAACACCACCTACTTCGCCAACTTCGGTGCCGAACTGGCCGTGGTGTCGATGCTGCCCATGTTCTTTGAAGAGACCTGGGGCCTGACGGCGGCGGCCGCCGGCATGATCGCCGCGTCGTTTGCCTTCGTGAACCTGTTCGCCCGGCCCATGGGTGGCCTGGTGTCCGACCGCTTCGGCAACCGGCGCTTCGTGATGCTGGCCTACATGCTGGGCATCGCCATCGGCTTCGCGCTGATGGGGCTGATGAACAGCAACTGGCCGCTCATCATCGCCGTGGCCATCACCATCGGCTGCTCGTTCTTCGTGCAGGGCGCTGAAGGTGCCACCTTCGGCATCATCCCCTCGATCAAGCGCCGCCTCACCGGCCAGATCTCGGGCATGGCCGGTGCGTACGGCAACGTGGGCGCGGTGTTCTACCTGTTCCTGTTCATGTACGTCACGCCCTCGCAGTTCTTCTTCCTGATCGCCGGCGGCGCGCTGCTGAGCTGGGTGGCCTGCCTGCTCTGGCTCAAGGAGCCCGAAGGCGGCTTTGGCGATGAATACATCATCTCGTCGGTGGACCACGCCATTGCCCAGGAAGTGAAACAGAAGCGCGAGACCGAGGCCGAGATTGCCCGCCTGTTCACCGGCAGCGGCCGCGTGGAACTGGCCGAGAAAGGCGAGGGCCTCATGCTCACCGCCCGCTTCAAGAGCCTGGAGGAGCTGCGCGCGGCCGTGGCCCGCCTGCAGCCCGCAGGGGCCGCCGG
>JAGXRS010000057.1 GCA_018335615.1 Hydrogenophaga sp.
GACACTGATCAATGGTTCTGGATTCTCAGGAGGAAATGGCATATGCAACACCACACGTCGGGCACCGTCCGGGTCGCTCTCGGCTGCATCGCGGCAACCGCCTTGTTTGCCGCCCTGAGCGGTTGCGCGTCATCGGGCGGCGCGCACCCCGCGGCCCCGGTAGAGGCCTCCCGGGCGGACTACAACTACGTGGTCGGGTCCGGCGACGTCTTGAACATCACCGTGTGGCGCAACCCGGAACTGTCGTCCACGGTGCCCGTGCGGCCCGATGGCAAGGTGTCCACGCCGCTGGTGGATGAGCTGGTGGCGCAGGGCAAGACCCCGTCGCAGATTGCCCGCGATGTCGAGGAAGCCCTGGGCAAGTTCGTCAGGGACCCGGTCGTCACCGTGGTGGTGACCAACTTTGTCGGGCCTTACAGCGAACAGATTCGCGTGGTGGGCGAAGCGACCCGCCCGCAGTTCCTGCCCTACAAGCAGAAGATGACGGTGATGGACGTGATGATCGCCGCCGGCGGACTCACCGACTTCGCCGATGGCAACAAGGCCACCATCGTGCGCGCCAGCGAAGGCAACAAGCGCTACAGCGTCCGACTCAAGGACCTCATCAAGCGCGGCGACATCTCCGCCAACGTCGAGATGCTGCCGGGCGACATCCTGATCATCCCGCAGGGCTGGTTCTGATCCTTATCGCCTGAGGTGTTCCTGCCAGTCTGTGTCTGGCCGGGGGGTCTCGTTTCGCCTCTTCACAAACGGCTTGTCGTATGCACGAACTCATCAACCAAGTTTCCACCTTTCTAAGGGGAATGTGGAAGTACCGCCGGCTCGGTGTTCTCGCCGCGTGGGTGGTGGCCGCACTCGGCGCCACCGCCGTGCTGGTCATGCCCGACCGCTACGAAGCGTCGGCCCGTGTCTATGTGGACACCCAGACCATCCTGCGGCCACTGATGGCGGGTCTGGCGGTGCAGCCCAACATCGATCAGCAGGTCAACATGCTCAGCCGCACCTTGATCAGCCGGCCCACGGTGGAAAAACTCATCCGCATGGCCGACCTGGACCTGGGGGCCCAGACCCAGCAGCAGCGGGATGCGCTGGTGGACAAGGTGACGGGTTCGCTCGCGATCCGCTCCACCGGCCGGGACAACCTCTACACCTTGTCCTACCGCGGCGAGACGCCCGAGCGGGCGCTGCGGGTGGTGCAGGCCCTGATGACCATTTTTGTGGAGTCGAGCCTGGGGGATTCCCGCACCGATTCGGACAGTGCACGCCGCTTCATTGAAGACCAGATCAGCAGCTACGAAGTGAGGCTGACGGAGGCCGAAGCGCGCCTGAAGGAATTTCGCCTGCGCAACATCGACATGCAGAGCGAGGGCGGCCTGGACCTGGTCGGGCGCATGGCCGAGACATCGGCGCAGTACAACCAGGCGCGGCTGGAGTTGCAGGAGGCCGAGAGCGCACGACAGGCGGCTCGCCGCCAGCTCGACGAAGCCCGTGCCGCACAGCGCAGAAGCCCGTCGCAGTCGTCGGCATCGCTGGCCACGCCCGAGCTGGATTCCCGCATCGACGCGCTCAAGCGCAGCCTGGATGGCCTGGTGCAGCGCTACACCGAGCAGCACCCGGACGTGTCGAACACGCGCCGCATGATCGCCGAACTGGAGGAGCAGAAGAAGCGCGAACTGGCCGACCTGCAGCGCGCCGCGCTGGCCAACCCCGGCCAGCCGGTGATCGAGACCAACCCGGCGCTGCTGGAACTCTCGCGCATTCATTCGGCCGCCGAGGTGCAGGTGGCCTCGCTGCGGGCCCGCGTGAGCGAGTTCGAATCGCGTGTGAACCGCTCCCGGGAGCAGCTGAAGGTGGCGCCGCAGATCGAGGCCGAGCTGGCGCGCCTGAACCGGGATTACGAGGTGCACCGCAAGAACTACAGCGATCTGGTGGCACGTCGGGAGTCCATCACCATGAGTGGACAGCTGGAGAGCACCGCCAGCCTGGCCGACTTCCGCGTGATCGACCCACCGCGGGCGAACCCCTCGCCGGTGGCGCCCAACCGCGTGCTGCTGCTGCCGCTGGCCTTGCTCGCGGCCCTGGGCGCGGGCCTGGGCGTGGCGTTCCTGATGAGCCAGATCCGTCCGGTGTTCTTCAATGCCGCGGCGCTGCGCACCGCCACCGACCTGCCCCTGCTCGGCGTGGTGACGCTGATACGCAACGACGCGGTGCGCCAGCGCGAAAAGCGCAGCGTGGTGCATTTCCTGATGTCACTGGCCGCGCTGGTGATGGTGTTTCTGGTTGGCATGGCGGTCTTGTCCTACCGCTCAGGTCTTGGAAGGTAAGGGAACCACATGAGCAGCCTGATTGAAAAAGCAGCCCTACGCCTGGAGCAACTGCGCCAGGCCGGTGTCGATGTGCCAGCCGCAGAGGTGGCCGCGTCGCCCACCCCCCCGCCACCGGTGCGTACCGCACGGCCGGTTTCGACCGGTCCCGAGCCCACCTCACGCTTGGTGACGCTGAACCTCGCGGCGCTGATGTCCCGAGGGTTCCTCACGCCCGATGCGTCCCGCTCGGCCATTGCCGACCAGTTTCGTGTCATCAAGCGGCCCCTGCTCGCCAACGCCACCGGCAAAGGCGCGTCCGTGGTGCCCAACGCCAACCTCATCATGGTCACCAGCGCCATGCCGGGGGAGGGCAAGACCTTCACCGCCATCAACCTGGCGATGAGCATCGCCATGGAAATGGACCACCACGTGCTGCTGGTGGATGCCGACGTGGCGCGTCCCTCCCTGATGCCGGACCTGGGCCTGCCAGCGACCAAGGGCCTGCTGGACCTGTTGCTCGACGAGCGCATGCAGATGGCCGACGTGTTGCTGCGGACCAATGTGGACAAGCTGAGCTTGCTGCCCAGCGGAAGCTCCCACCCACGCGCCACCGAACTGCTGGCCAGTGACGCCATGACCGCGCTGATCGAGGAAATGGGTCAGCGTTACCCCGACCGCATCATCATTTTTGACTCACCGCCGCTGCTGTTGACCACGGAGTCGCGCGTGCTGGCCACCCACATGGGCCAGGTGGTGATGGTGGTGCAGGCCGAGAAGACGCTGCAGTCCCAGGTGCGCCATGCGATGACCACCATCGAGTCGTGTCCCGTCAAGCTGCTGTTGCTCAACCAGGCCCGGGGCGGTGACCAGGAAGCCTATGGCTACGGGTATGGCTACGGCTATGCCTACCCGCCCGCGGGCGCCGCGTCCGCTCCCCTGGGTGCCGCTGCCACCGCCGCTGCATGAGCACCGCCAAGATGGAGGTTCCCGGGATGATGCCGCCACCCACCCAGCCGCGTTTTCTGCCCCGGCGTGCCGTTGCCCTGGCCAGCTGTGCGGCACTGTCGCTCTGCTTCGGGGGCATGGCCCATGCGCAGATGGCAGAGTCGGTCGCGGGAGAGAGCCTGTCGCCACCCGGTCCCAAGCCCCGGGTCTGGATCGAACCCCGGGTCAGCGTCGGGGTGACGCTCTCGGACAACGGCACGCTCTCGGGCAGCCAGTCGCAGGCCGAACAGGTGATCGAGGTGACGCCAGGCGTGCGGGGCATCCTGAACACGCCACGGGTGCGGGGCTATTTCGACTATGCACTGAGCGGCCGGACCCATCTGCAGAACAGCTCACGCAACAAACTGCGGCACGCGCTCGATGCCAGCGCCACCGTGAACGCCTGGGACAACCGTGCCTTCGTCGATGTCTCGGGTTCGGTGGCCGACGAATCCATCTCGGCTTTCGATGCGCCGGGCGGTAGCGTGTCGCGCCTCAACCAGTCGCAGACCGCCAGCTTCCGGGTCTCGCCCTATGTGCAGGGCACCTTGGGCAGTGCCGCCGATTACGAGCTGCGCTACAGCCTGCAGACGGTCAACAGCGAATCGGCCTCACGGCCCGACCTCACGGCGCAGGACGCCTCGGCCCGGCTGGTGAATGGTGGATCGGTCGGTTCGCTGGGCTGGTCCTTTGACGCCCGCACGCAGTCCATCGAGTACGAAGGTGGTCGCGACACCCGCTCCGACAGCGTGATGGCCGGCCTCATCTACCACGCCACACCGCAGCTGGTGCTGACCGGTCTCATGGGCCGCGAGGCCAACGACATCCTGACGCTGTCCCGCGAGTCTTACAACACCGCCGGCGTGAACCTGGACTGGCGGCCGTCCCCCCGCACGCGCCTGTCGGCGGGGGTGCAGGAGCGCTATTTCGGGCGCGGCCACAACGTGTCGCTGCAGCACAGCACCGGGCGCACCGTGTGGCGCTACACCGACCGCCGCGGCGTCGTCAACAACGGGCTGGAGGCCAGTGCAGCGCCCCTCGGTTCGCTGCGCAACCTGCTGGACAGTTCGTTCCAGACGAGTTTCCCCGACGCCATCGAACGCAACGCCGAGGTGGACAAGGTGCTGGCCGGGTTGGGCCTCTCGGGCGACCTGCTGGTGTTCCAGACCTACCTCACCTCGGCCGCCACGCTGGAGCGTTCGCAGCAACTGTCCGTGGTGCTGCTGGGCGCGCGCGGTGCGGTCACGCTGGCCCTCAGCCGCAGCGACGCCAGCCGGCTCGACGCGCCACTGGCCGGCGCGCCCGCCCTGCCGGACGACTTCGACACCAACACGCGCATCCAGCGCGACGGCTGGAGTCTGGGTTATGCGCACCGGCTGACCCCACAGACGTCGGCCCAGGTGTCGATCACGGGCACCCGCAGCCAGGGCACGGTGGATGACAGCCGTTCCACCACGGTGGCCGTCGGCCTGACCTCGAACCTGGCGCCGCGCACCACTGCCCGCGTGCAACTCCGTCACACGCAGCACGACGGCAGCGTCCGCGACTACGGCGAAACGGCCGTCGTGGCCGTCATCACCCACCGGTTCTGATCCATGTACGAAGCGTTCTATGGGCTGACGAGCAAACCGTTCCAGCTCAACCCCGATCCCCGCTTTTATTACAGCAGCAAGCCGCACCGGCGCGCGCGCTCCTATCTGGTGTACGGGGTCATGCGCGGCGAGGGCTTCATCGTCATCACCGGTGAGGTGGGCGCGGGCAAGACCACCATCGTGCGCGACCTGCTGGAGAGCCTGGACGACGGCGCCGTGGTGGCGGCGCATCTGGTGAGCACGCAGCTGGGGGCCGAGGATGCCCTGCGCATGGTGTGCGGCGCTTTTGGTGTGACGGTACGTGGCAGTGGCAAGGCCGACATGCTGATGGCGCTGGAGGCCTTCTTCATCACCCAGACCACGCAGGGCAAGCGCTGCCTGCTGATCGTGGACGAGGCGCAGAACCTGCAGCACCAGGCGGTGGAAGAGCTGCGCATGCTCTCCAACTTCCAGTTTGGTGACCAGGCGCTGTTGCAGACCTTTCTGGTGGGCCAGCCCGAGTTCCGTGAAATTCTGCAGGGCCCGGGCATGCTGCAGCTGCGCCAGCGCGTCACGGCACGCTGCCACCTCGGCCCGCTGGACGAGGAAGACACCCGTGCCTACATTGAACACCGGCTGAAATGCGCCGGCGCCACCGACAAGCCCAGCTTCGACCCGGCGGTGTTCAAAGCCATCTACGAGCATTCCGGTGGCATTCCCCGGCGCATCAATTCGGTGTGCGACCGGCTGCTGCTGCAGGGCTACCTGTCGGAGACCACGCATTTCACGGTCGAGGCCATGCAGGAAGTGGCCGCGGAGATCCAGACCGAAAACAGCGCGCCGCCTGCGCCGGCACCCGCCGCGCCCGATGCCTGGGCCCATTGGACGCCGGTGCCCGCACCGGCGGCACCCAACGGGGAAGCCGCTGACTGGGCCGGGGCTGCCGACCTGTCCGAACTGGAACTGGACGCCGCGCTGGTGGACGGCCTGCAGGCACAGCTCACGCGGGTGTCGGCCGAGCAACTCGGCGACCGCCTGCTGCGCATCGAGCGCAGCGTGCTGCGACAGGAGCGCATCAGCCTGGAGATTCTGGGGGCCCTCAAGAAGATCACCAGCGGCGCACGCAAGCCGGCGCACAGCGTGCAGACCCCTTCCGGAAGCGAAGCCGCATGAGCACACGCTCCCCCATCACCAACGCCCTGACGATCGACGTGGAGGACTACTTCCAGGTGTCGGCGTTTGCCGCGCACATCGACCGCGCCGACTGGGACACGACCGAGTGCCGCGTCGAGCGCAATGTGCACCGCCTGCTCGACATGCTGGCGGGCAAGGGCACGAAGGCCACCTTCTTCACCCTGGGCTGGGTGGCCGAGCGCTACCCCGCGCTGGTGCGCCGCATCGTGGCCGACGGGCACGAACTGGCCAGCCATGGCTACGGGCATGAACGTGTCAGCGACCTGAGCGAGTCGGCGTTCTCGCACGACATCCGCAAGGCCAAAACCATTCTGGAAGACATCGGCGGCGTGGAGGTGATGGGCTACCGAGCCCCCAGCTTCTCCATCGGTGCGGGCAACCTCTGGGCGCTCGACAGCCTGGAGGCCGCCGGCTACCGCTACAGCTCCAGCATCTACCCGGTGCAGCACGACCACTACGGCATGCCCGACGCGCCGCGCTTCGTGCACCAGATCCGCCAGGGCCTGATGGAGATTCCGCCCACCACCCTGCGCCTGTTCAACCGCAACCTGCCGTCCAGCGGCGGGGGCTATTTCCGGCTGCTGCCGTACCCGCTGTCGCGCTGGATGATCCAGCAGGTGAACGAGCGCGACGAACAGGCGGCGGTGTTCTATTGCCACCCCTGGGAGATCGACGCCGATCAGCCCCGTGTGAAGGGCGTGGGCTTCAAGACCCGTTTCCGGCACTACGTGAACATCGGGCGCACCGAGCAGCGGCTGGAGAGCCTGCTGGACGATTTCCGCTGGGGCCGCATGGACCAGGTCTTTCTGCCGCCACGGCTGCGCGGGGTGGACGCATGACGAAAACCGCCATCTTTTGGCCGACCGAAGACGACTCGGTTCACTGGCTGGGCCCGTTCGCCGTGCGCCACCCTGGCTGAGCCGTTCAACAGAGCGCGATTTCCATGGGCAACATCCTCTACCTCGTTCACCGCCTGCCGTATCCGCCCAACAAGGGCGACAAGGTGCGTTCCTACCACCTGCTGCGCCACCTGCTGCAGAACCACCGCGTCTTCCTGGGCACCTTCATCGACGACCCGGACGACGAGCAGCACCTGCCGACCCTGCGCGCCCTGTGCCCGGACCTGCATGTGGAGCGCTTGCAGCCGCGCCACGCCAAGATCAGGAGCCTGAGCGGCCTGCTCAGCGGCGAAGCGCTGACGCTGGGCTACTACCGCAACGCTGGCATGCAGCGCTGGGTGGACGAAGTGGCCGCGTCGCACCCGCTGCAGGCCAGCGTGGTCTTCTCTTCGTCCATGGCGCAGTACGCCCAGCCGCTGGCGCCACAGGTGCCCATGCTGGTGGACTTTGTGGACGTGGACTCGGCCAAGTGGACGCAGTACGCGCCCGAGCACCGCTGGCCGATGTCGTGGCTGTACCGGCGCGAGGGCTCGCGCCTGCTGGCCTACGAGCGCGTGGTGGCGTCGCAGGCGCAGCGTTCCTTCTTCGTCACGCCCAACGAGACCGCGCTGTTCGTCTCGCAGGCGCCCGAATGCGCCCACAGCGTGCAGGCGCTGAGCAACGGCGTGGACGCCGACTTTTTCTCGCCCGATCCGCGCCGCGCCAACCCGTTCGTGCCCCACGAGCAGGCGGTGGTCTTCACCGGCGCCATGGACTACTGGCCCAACATCGACGGCGTGAGCTGGTTCGTGGCCGACATCCTGCCGCGCCTGCTGGTGCACTGGCCGCGCGTGCGTTTCTACATCGTGGGCCGCAGCCCGTCGCCACAGGTGCTGGCGCTGGCGAATGAGCGCGTGGTCGTCACCGGCACGGTGCCCGATGTCCGGCCCTACCTGCAGCACGCCGCTGCCGTGGTGGCGCCCTTGCGGGTGGCGCGCGGCCTGCAGAACAAGATTCTGGAGGCCATGGCCATGGAGCAGGCGGTGGTCACCGTCACCACCTGCGCCGACGCGATTGGCGCCACCGCGGCTGACGGGCAGCTGCGCGCCGACACACCCGACGAATTCCTGGACGCCCTGCAACAGCTGCTCGATGCACCCGAACAGGCCCGCGCCCTGGGCCGGGCCGCGCGGCACTTCGTGCTCGCCGGCTTCAGCTGGCAGGCCCACCTGAGCGGCATCGACGCCTGCCTGGGCGCTGGCGTGAGCGCCGAACCGGAGGCTGCCCATGGCTGAGCCCAGCACCTTGTCTTCGTCGCCGTCCACCCTGGGTAGCAGCCTGCCGGCTCACTGGCGGTTGCCGATCGCCGCGCTGCTGGCGCTGGTGCTGGCCATCCTGCTCTTGTACCGCCACAGCGTGGTGGGCATGGTCAGCATCTGGTCACGTTCTGAAACCTACACCCACGGCTTTGTGGTGCCGTTGATCTCGCTGTGGCTGGTCTGGCGCATGCGCCACGCGCTGGCGCCCCTGGTGCCACGGCCTGCGGCGTCGGCGGCGCTCCTCATGCTGGGCGCTGCCGCGCTCTGGCTGGCCGGCGATCTCGTGGCGGTGAATGCCGCAACCCAGCTGGCCGTGGTGACCCTGCTGGTGCTGGCGGTGCCGGCGGTGCTGGGCTGGGTGGTGGCGCGGGCCATGATGTTCCCGCTGGGCTTCCTGTTCTTCGCCGTGCCCATTGGCGACTTCATGCTGCCGCAGATGATGGAGTGGACGGCCGACTTCACCGTGGTGGCGCTGCGTGCCAGCGGCATTCCGGTGTACCGCGAAGGCTTGCAATTCGTCATTCCCTCGGGCCTGTGGTCGGTGGTGGAAGCCTGCAGCGGCATCCGCTACCTCATTTCCTCGGTCACGGTGGGCACCCTGTTCGCCTACCTCAGCTACCGCAGCTGGGCCAAGCGCCTGGCGTTCGTCGGCGTGGCCATTCTGGTGCCGCTGGTGGCCAACTGGCTGCGCGCTTACATGATCGTGATGATCGGCCACCTCTCGGGCAACGAGCTGGCCACCGGCGTGGACCACCTCATCTACGGCTGGGTGTTTTTTGGCGTTGTCATCCTGCTGATGCTGCTCATCGGTGCGCGCTGGGCCGACGCGCCCGCACCGCCCCGGGCGGGGTCGCCCGCTGCACGGGTGGCCGCGTCTGCGCCGCGTGCCGGCCTGCAGCAGGTGGCGCTCGTCACCGGTCTGGCCCTGCTGGTGGTGGCATCGCCCCATGCGGCGGAACGCCTGCTGGCGCTGGGCACGCAGACGCAGCCGGTGCAGCTGGCCGCGCCGGCGGCACAAGCACCCTGGCGCGCCACTGCCGTGCCGCCGGCCGAGTGGACACCGGCGTTCCAGCACGCCGTGGCCACCTCGCACAGCGGTTATGTCGGTGCACAGGGCGAGCCGGTGGGCCTGCACCTGAGCTACTACCGCGAGCAGGACTACCAGCGCAAGCTGGTGAGCTCGGAAAACATGCTCGTCACCAGCCAGGACGAGATGTGGGCGCGCGTGTCCGGCGGCAGCGCCCACACCGAGCTGGCCGGCCGTCCGTTGCCGGTGGCCGCGGCCACGCTGCGCCAGCGCAGCGGCGGCCTGACGGGTGACGGCCAGCGGCTGCAGGTCTGGCGCTTCTACTGGGTCAACGGCCGCTTCATCGCCAGCGACGTGCAAGCCAAGCTCCACGGGGCATGGGGCCGCGTGCTGGGCCGCGGCGACGACGGCGCCATCGTGGTGGTGTACACGCCGCTGGATGCCCAGCTGCCTGAGCCGCAGGCCCGCACCGTGGCCAGCGCCGTGCTGGATGGCTTCATGCGCTCGCAGGGCGGCGCGCTGGAAGCGGCCTTGCAGCAAGCCAGGGGAGGGCGCTGACATGTGCGGCATTTCCGGTCTGTTCGACACCCAGGGCATGCGCCATTTCGAGCGCACCATGGCCACGCGCATCAACAACATCCAGTCGCACCGCGGCCCGGACGAAGACGGCATCCACCTGGAGGCTGGCCTGGCCCTGGGCCACCGCCGCCTGACGGTCATCGACCTCAGCACCGGCCAGCAGCCGCTCTTCAATGGCGACGGCAGCGTGGGCGTGGTGTTCAACGGCGAGATCTACAACTTCCAGACCCTGCGTACCGAACTCCAGGCGCTGGGCTACCCCTTCCGCACGCGCAGCGACACCGAGGTGATCGTGCACGCCTGGTCGGCCTGGGGGCCGGCCTGCGTGCACCGCCTGCGCGGCATGTTCGCCTTCGCCCTCTGGGACCGGGCGCAGCAGACGCTGTTCCTGGCGCGCGACCGCCTGGGCGTCAAGCCGCTGCACTACGCCTGGCTGCCCGACGGCAGCTTCATCTTCGGCTCCGAACTGAAGGTGCTCACGGCCCACCCGGGCTTTCGGCGCGACATCGACCCCTTGGCCGTGGAGGACTATTTTTCTTTCGGCTACGTGCCCGACCCGCGCTGCATCTACCGCAACGCCCACAAGCTGCCCGCCGCCCACACACTCACGCTCAAGCGCGGCCTGGCCGGCCTGCCGGCACCGCAGCCGTACTGGGACGTGCGGTTCAGCAACGACAACCCGATCAGCCTGCCCGACGCCGAAGCCGAGTTGCGCGACCGTGTGCAAGAAGCGGTGCGCCTGCGCCTGGTGGCCGACGTGCCGCTCGGCGCCTTCCTGTCGGGCGGCGTCGATTCCAGCGCGGTGGTGGCCACCATGGCCGGGCTGTCGGACGCGCCGGTGCACACCTGTGCCATCGGCTTTGACGACCCGCTGTTCAACGAGTCCGCATTCGCCCAGCAGGTGGCCGACCGCTACCAGACCGACCACCGGCTGGAGATCGTCAAGAGCGACGACTTCGACCTCATCGACACCCTGGCCTGGTTGCACGACGAGCCCTTTGCCGACAGCTCGGCGCTGCCCACCTACCGCGTCTGCCAGATGGCGCGCAAGCACGTCACGGTGGCACTCTCGGGTGATGGCGGCGACGAGAGCCTGGGCGGCTACCGCCGTTACCGCATGCACCTGGGCGAGGAGGGCGTGCGCCACCGCCTGCCCCACAGCGTGCGCCGGCCGGTGTTCGGCATGCTGGGGCGCGTGTACCCCAAGGCCGACTGGGCACCGCGCATGCTGCGGGCCAAGACCACCTTCCAGGCCATGGCCATGGACACGGTGCAGGCCTACCACCACACCATGTCCAAGCTGCGCACGGAGGCGCGCGAACGCCTGTTCTCGCCCGGGTTCAAGCGCTCGCTGGGCGGCTACAGCGCCGTCGACGTGTTCCGCATCCACGCCGCCACCGCCCAGACGGACGACCCGCTGGCCCTCATCCAGTACCTGGACTACAAGACCTGGCTGGTCGGCGACATCAACACCAAGGTGGACCGCGCCAGCATGGCGCACGCGCTGGAAGTGCGCGAGCCGCTCATGGACCACGAACTGGTCGAGTGGCTGGCCACACTGCCCAGCAGCCTGAAGATTCAGGGCGGCGAAGGCAAGTACGTATTCAAGAAAGCGTTCGAGCCGCTGCTGCCGCACGACGTGCTGTACCGCCCGAAGATGGGCTTCTCGGTGCCGCTGGCGAGCTGGCTGCGCGGGCCGCTGGCGCAGCGCATGCAGGAATCGGTGCTGAGCCCGCGCATGCTGGCCAGCGGCTACTTCGACACCGCCACGCTGCAGTCCCTGGTTCAGCAGCACCTGCGCGGCCAGTACGACCATTCCACCACGCTGTGGATGCTCATCATGTTCGATGCCTTCCTGCGCCAGGCGGGCCAGCCCGCCGCATGACCATGCCGCCGCGCCGCCGCCGGATCGTCCACGTCGTCTACAGCTTCCATGTGGGCGGGCTGGAGAACGTCATCGTGCAGCTCATCAACCGGCTGCCGGCCGATGCGTTCGAGCATGTGGTGCTCTCGCTGACCACCATCAGCGACTTCAGGCACCGCATCACGCAGCCCGGGGTGCGCTTCATCGAGCTGCACAAACCGCCGGGCCACGCGGTGCCGCTGTACCCGCGCATCTTCCGCTTGCTGCGCGAACTCAGGCCCGATGTGGTGCACACCTGCAACCTGGCCGCGCTGGAGGTGGTGCCGCTGGCCTGGCTGGCCCGGGTGCCGCTGCGCATCCACGCCGAGCACGGCTGGGACGCGCACGACCCGCAAGGCCGGAATCCGCGCTACCAGCGGCTGCGCCGTGTGTACAAGCCCTTTGTGAGCCATTACGTGGCGGTGTCGAAAGACATCGACGACTACCTGGGCCGTGCCATCGGCGTGCCGGCGCAGCGGCGCTGCCTGATCGCCAACGGTGTGGACACCGATGGTTTCAGCCCGCCAAAAGGCATCCCGCCCGCTGTGCCCGGCTGTCCGTTTCAGCCCGGGCGGCACTGGCTGGTGGGCACCGTGGGGCGGCTGCAGACGGTGAAGAACCAGCCGCTGCTGGCGCGGGCTTTCGTGCGCCTGGTGCAGACGCACCCCGAGGCGGCGCGGCATGCGCGCCTGGTCGTGGTGGGCGAAGGCCCGCTGCGTGCCGAGGTGGAGTCGATCCTGGACGCCGCCGGGCT
>JAGXRS010000058.1 GCA_018335615.1 Hydrogenophaga sp.
CGCTGGTGCCCGCCACACACAGGCGTGGCTGGGCCGACTCGATCAGTCGCTCCAGCCCCCAGGCGACGATGGGCTGGGCCACGACGTGGACACGGATGGGTCCGGATGTAACAGACAGGGCTTGCATGTGGGTTTTTGCTTGTTTTTGTTACCTTCAGCATGCGCGGTCGCTCAAGGGCTCATGTAAGCGGATGCAACAGCAAACCCACCAAAAGCCCAGGGGCGACACGCGCTGCCTCAAGCGCGTCCATCCAGATCAAACGTCGCCTCCAGCCCTGCCGCTGCGTCGCCTGTGCCATTTGCCGGATGGTTCAACGTTCGCCCAGCGAACGCTGCAAGCGGAAGTAAGCTGAGTAATAGTCGGCGAGCGCGTCGATGGAAGCGGTGTGCGTCAGTCGCCAGCTGTTGCGTGCGTTGGACACCTGCGCCATCTGCCCCTGCCAGTCGGCCTGGGACAGCACCCCTTCTTCGGCCTGCCGAAGCGACTCCAGCGCGAAGCGCGGGCTGGGCAGGCTGGCCAAGCGGCGCTGCGCCTGCGCCAGGTTCACGGTGAGCAGGCGCAGTTCGGACGCGATACGCGCCCGCTGCTCATCCAGGTCGTCCCGCGCCTGCTCCAGAGACAACAGGGCCATGCGCTCGGTCCGCTCCAGGCTGCCGCTGTCCCAGTACGCCAGGGGCACGTTCACATTGAGCATCAGCGTGGCGTTGCGCGAGGTATTGGTGGACAACTGGCCCGGGTTGCTGCCGGAGTAGGACTGGTTCCAAAAGCCGTACAGGTAGGCCGTGGGGCGGCGGCTGTCGCGCGACTGCACCAGCGACAGCTCGGCCTGTTGCAGCCGAAGATGGGCATCGCGCACGTCTGCCCGCTTGGCCAGCGCGGTGTCCAGCAGGTGGGCCGTGTCCACCCGGGGAATGTCGGGGTTCAGGCTGGAGGTGAGACGCAGCACCGCATCCTCCGGCAGGCGCAGTTGCTGCCGCAGCCCGCTCTGTGCGATCAGCGCACCGCTGCGGCTCTGGCTGAGCAGTTGCTCGGCATTGGCCAGTTCCACCTCAAGAAAGGGGACGGCGGCCGGGCGCCGCTCGCGCGCACGCTCAATGAGGCTCTGCAACTCGGCGACCACCGCCTCGTCCGCGTCCACTGCGCCCTGCGCCCGCAGGGCGTCGGCATAGGTGGAGCGGATGTCCGCATGGATGTCGATGGCCGACTGCTCGGCGTAAATGCGGGCGCTCTGCAGCGACAGCTGTGCCTGCTGCTGCTGGCGTCCGATGCTGCCCGACACGTCAATCGGCATGGACAGGATAGCGTTGAGGGACACCTGGGTCGTGGCGTAGGGATCGGTCTTGCCATGTCGATAGGGGTTTTGATAGAAGGTGGCGCTGCGCAGCGCTTCGTTGACGCCCAGGTAGGTATCGACGCGGGGCTTGGACTGCGCGGCCGACATGTCGGCCCGCAAGCGGGCCATCTCGGCCGAGCGGGCCGAGCGGTTCACGCGAAAGCTCCGCTGCAAGGCCAGAGACACGGCTTCGTCCATGCTCAGCGACAACTCGCTGGGCAGGCGATCGATGCCGCCCGTGACCACAGGGGGCGACATGGGCTGCGCCATGGCCGCACAGGACACCCACCAGGCAGCCAGCACGACGGGACGGATCAGTTGAGCAAACACAGCATGCACCTTTGGCACCTCAGGCAAGAACGACCCATCAGGGAGAACTCAGAAAGGAAGGCGCACGTCCTGGCCACCAAACCGGGCCGAGAGAGCGCCACTGTGCCGCTGGGGCACCACGGCCAGCCAGGTGCCGGTCAGGCCACCCGCCCCCGGGCATGGCGCGCCCGGCTCGGGCACCGGCGCCCCTGTACCGGGTGGGCCGCCGAAGCCCAGCAACTGAAACCCTTCGATGCGTTGCGGGTTGCGCACGTCGTGGCGCAAGCTGCTGTTCACCGACGCCTGCCAGTCCATGTTCACGGTGCGCGGCTCCTCCATGCGAGCCCCTTGCGCGTTGGTCCATGCACAGACGGCGTTGAAATGCCCGCTGGCGTGGTAGCTGAAGGACACCGCCGGGGCACGCTCCTGAAACTGGGCATCGGTCCAACCCAGCAAGGTCTGAACCTCGCGTCCGGGCACCTGCCCGGTACCCGAGACGGGGTCAAACGTGCTGGCAGCCCAGCCGCTGGCGGCCACCAGCAGACCAGCGAGGGCGGTGAGTCGAGACGAACAGCGCATGGGATTCCCCCTGAAACGTGCACGGGAAAGCCCGGTGGGGCGCTGCAACCGACACGGCGCAGTGCCCAGGGACGTCCCTGCGACCAAAAAAAGGGGGCGCCGGCCCAGCCGCACGCCCCATCGGTGATCCCGCTGAGATCAGTACATCAGGGGCACGCTCATGCCACCGTAGGTCACGTACAGCCCGCCTTCAGACGAAATGACGGAAACCGACTTGATCGTTCCCTCTGCACCATAGCCCAGGCAGCTACCACCCTCCGCGGGTACCGGCATGGGGGAAATATCGCTACCGAAGCCGTTCAGGTTGAAGCCGGTGATCTGGTTCCTCGTACGGGTGTCGTAGGCGATTGCCGAGTTCACCTGGAAGGTCCTTTTGTGGGTGACTTCGTGCGGCTTTTCACCGGGGGTCCCCTCGCCCGTCACCCACTGGCACACGATGCTGTAGCGGGTGGACTGGTCAAAAGTGAACCCCACCCCATCGGCGTTCTGCTGGAGTTGCTGGTTGTTCCAGCCGAATGCCGTTTGCACGTCACCCTTGCCCACAAATCCCGTGCCGGTGACTGGATCGAACGTGACCGCGGCGATGGCAACGGTGGCGAGGGTAGCAGCGGCCAAGGCCACCAAAGTCTTTGCTGATTTCATGATATTTCCCTTGAATCGACCCCATGAGGAGAGCGGGAAACCTGGGCCTACCGGTCATCCCACTTGCGTCGGGCTCCATCCGGCCGCTGAACGTTTTCACGTCGTTACAGCTTTCTGAGGCTCTGAAGGGAATTTTTCCCGGCTAAGCGATTCGGCGAGCGGGTAGATTGACCCGGATTTGTCCGTTTACCCTCCCGGGTAAAACCTTGCCTCAATGACAACTGTCATGGGACAGGAGAAAACTGTCACCAACGCAAACGACGGGCATTTGCTCGAAAGCGCCCCATGCCAGGCCTCACCGTCTTCTGACACCCGCAGCACTGCGCAGCACCATGCCAGCGAGTGGAAATGACATTTGTCATGCAAATGTCATGCGCAATCACCAGGACTTTTGTACGAATAACAGGACAAAAGCCCCTCAGATTTTGCAATCCATTTAATTAGATTCCAGATCAAGCAGTTCGCAGCGATGTGCCACCGCCCCGAATCAAGGGCCAAACACCCGGCGGGTTCGCATCGCCGCCGACTGGCCGGCAACCTGTCGGTCGTCCCACGGTCGCGATACAGGTTGGGAGGGAGGCCAACCGCAAGGCGGGCCCTTTTTAATTCGACAATTCAGGAGAACGTTCAAATGGCAAATTACACGCTGGAAAAAACCGAGAATGGCACCGAGTACTACACCGGCAATGGCACATTCG
This sequence comes from Hydrogenophaga sp., assembly GCA_018335615.1. Classification (GTDB taxonomy): domain Bacteria; phylum Pseudomonadota; class Gammaproteobacteria; order Burkholderiales; family Burkholderiaceae_C; genus Hydrogenophaga. The sequence continues at coordinate 3,563 of JAGXRS010000058.1, forward strand.
ATGGCAACCCGAATGGCAAAGACAACATCACCGGCGGCGACGGCGCCGACACCATCAACGCTGGCAATGGCAACGATGTCCTGACGGGCATGGGCGGCAACGATCTGTTGACCGGTGGAAGTGGCGCCGACACGTTCAAGTACGGCTTCACCATGAGCACCGGCAGCACCGGCACCGCGCCGCAGTCGTACGCGGACTATCTGGCCGCGTCCGGCAAGACGACCGCCGGCCTCTCGCAAAGCGAGTTCTCCACCTCCTACTCGGCCTGGCTGAACTACCTGATCAAGGGCGGTGAAGACACCAACGGCAACGTGTGGGAGGGCATTGCCGCCCAGCTGGGCTGGGAAGGCACGGTGACGATCGGCCTGAACCAGAACGGCGCCGGCGACAGCCAGCCGCACGTCATGCTCGACGGTGTGATGATGGACCTGAGCGACGTGTTCGGCAGCACGGGCACGGTGACCTGGACCAAGGGCAAGGCCACCCAGGAACGCAGCTTCTGGGACCTGGACCCGTCGTATTTCGAAGGCTCGGCCACCACCGTCAGCAGCGCCGATGGCCAGGACACCATCACCGACTTCAAGGTGGCCGATGGCGACAAGCTGTTCTTCACGATCGACATCGAAGGCGACGGCACCGGTTTGACGCCAGAGGCGGAAGCCGCCCTGGTGGCCGAGTTCAAAGCGAAGGTGGCGGTCACCACGGGCGATTACGCTGGCGATACCAGCATCGACACCCGCATGGTGCTAGACGACGGCGACCTTGACGCCTCCAACGACATGTCCATCACCCTGGTGGGTTACGCCGGCGGTGACGACGTCTGGAATCACGTGGAATTCTCCTTCGTCTGACGAGGGTCCGGCCGGCCCTGCCGGCCGATGTCGGGAGGCCCGCACCGCCTGGGCGGTTCGGGCCTTTTTCATGTCTGCTGGCGCGGCGGGAATGCCCCACCGCAGCCCGCACCACCGCCTGCACCCCATGCCAAGCTCTGCCCCCCGCACCGCCCTGAGCGCCACCTTGCGCAGTTTTCGCGGCCTGTTTCTCGCCGTGGGCGCATTCAGCCTGGCCATCAACCTGCTCATGCTCACCCCCGCGGTGTACATGCTGCAGATCTACGACCGCGTGCTGGCCAGCCGCAACACCACCACGCTGCTGATGCTCACGCTCATCATGGTGGGGCTGTACGCGCTGGAAGCGGCACTGGAATGGGTGCGCTCGCGCGCCCTGATACGGGCCAGCGCCGCCATGGACCTGCGGGTGGGGCCCGTGGTGTTCGACGCTGCCTACGAGCGCACCCTGCGCGGCAAGAGCGGCAGTGCCCAGCAGGCGCTGGGCGACCTCACCAACATCCGCCAGTTCGTCACCGGCAAGGGTCTGTTTGCGTTTTTCGACGCCCCGTGGACGCCCATCTACCTGCTGGTGATCTTTCTGCTGCATCCCTGGCTGGGCTGGTTCGCCACCGGCGCGGCCGTGCTCTTGCTGCTGCTCGCCTGGGTAAACGAGATCGCCACCGCCCGCGCGCTGGCCGGCGCCAACCGGGAAGCCCAGGGCGCCACCCACTACGCCAGCACGCACCTGCGCAACGCCGAGGTGATCGCGGCCATGGGCATGCTCGAGCGCCTGCGCACACGCTGGGTGCAGCGCCAGAGCCGCATGCTGAGCCTGCAATCCCATGCCAGCGACCGCGCGGCGGCGGTGGGCGCGGCGACCAAGTTCGTGCGGGTGGTGTGCCAGTCGGGCGTGCTGGGCGTGGGTGCGCTGCTGGTGATCGACGGACAGCTGTCACCGGGCGGCATGATCGCCGCCTCCATCCTGCTGGGCCGTGCGCTGGCCCCGGTGGACCAGGCCATGGGCAGCTGGCGTTCGCTGGTGCAGGCGCGCGGCGCCTATGCCCGTCTGCAGGAACTGATGACCGCGCACCCACCGCAGGGCCCGCGCGTGGCGCTGCCGCGCCCCACCGGCCTGGTGATGGCCGAAGGCCTGGTGGTGGGGCCGCCGGGCAGTCGCCAGCCGGTCGTGCGGGGCGTCAGCTTTGGTGCATCGCCCGGCATGCTGGTGGCGGTGATCGGCGCGAGCGCCTCGGGCAAGAGCAGCCTGGCGCGTGCGCTGGTGGGCGTGTGGTCGCCGATGAGCGGCACGGTTCGCCTGGACGGGGCCGACGTGGCCCAGTGGGACAAAGCCGAACTCGGCCAGTGGGTGGGCTACCTGCCGCAGGACGTGGAGCTGTTCGAAGGAACGGTGGCCGAGAACATCGCCCGCCTGGGTCCGCTGGATTCGGACCAGATCGTGCGGGCCGCCCGGCGCGCGGGTGTGCACGAGATGGTGCTGCGGCTGCCGCAAGGCTACGAAACCCCGATTGGCGAGGGCGGCGCCGCCCTGTCGGGCGGACAACGCCAGCGCATCGGGCTGGCGCGGGCGCTGTACGGAGACCCTGCCCTGATCGTGCTGGACGAACCCAACGCCAACCTGGACGAAGCCGGCGACGCCGCCCTGGTGGCGGCGTTGCGCGAACTGCAGCGGGCGAAATGCACCGTGTTCGTCATGACGCACCGCCTCAACATCCTCAGCATCGTGGACGCGGTGCTGGTGATGGACAACGGCAAGATCAGCGCCTACGGCCCACGGGACGCGGTGCTGGAAAGCCTGCGCGCCCAGCCGAAAGGGGCCGGCGCCACGGGCGCCACGGGTGGCGCGGCAGACCAGCAGGCGCCGCCCTCGCTGCCCGACAGCGCGCCCAGCCGACCCGCCCCGCTGACCCAACAGGAATGCACCGCATGAGCACCACCGCCCCCATCCCGCCCGGCCACGACGCCCTGCCCGCGGTGTCGGCCTCCACGGGCCATGCCCGGCGCGCGGCCCCCCAACCCGACCGCCGGCCGGCGCTGACAGGGCTTGCCGACACGGCGGCGCCGCCGGACACCGACTACGGGCGCGTGCTGATGTGCGGCTTGCTGTTTCTGGCGCTGGGCTTCGGCGGCTTCATGGCCTGGGCCACGCTGGCGCCGCTGGACGAAGGCATACCGGCCGCCGGCACGGTGGCGGTGGAGACGAGCCGCCAGCGGGTGGACCACCTCAGCGGCGGCCTGATCGAGCGCATCCTGGTGCGCGAGGGGCAGACCGTGCAGGCCGGCGATGCGCTGGTGGTGCTCAACGAGACGCAGTCGAAGTCGGCCCTGAGCGCCACCCAGGGCCAGCGCTACACGGCCCTGGCCACGCTCGACCGCTTGCGTGCCGAGCGCGACGGGGCAGCCGCGCTGAGCTTCTCACCGGAACTCACCAGCGCCGCGGCGGACAAGCCCGAGGTGGCGGCGCTCATGCGCGCGCAGCAGGACCTGTTTGCCTCACGACGGGTGGCACTCGATGGCGAGCTGCGCATCATCCGCGAGTCGGTCCGCGGACTGGAGCAGCAGCTGGCCAGCCTGGCGCAGCTGAAAACCGAGCGGGAAAAACAGATTGCACTGCTCAACGAGCAGCTGGCCCCGTTCCGCGATCTGCGCAAGGAAGGCTTCGTGTCGCGCAACAGCCTGCTGGAGCTGGAGCGGCAGATGGCCGAGGTGACCAGCCGGCAGAGCGAAGACCTGTCCAACATGGCGGGCATCAATGCCCGGCTGGCCGAGTTCCGCATGCGCGGCACGCAGCGGCAGATCGAGTACCGCCGCGAGGTGGAGGCCCAGCTGAGCGACATGCAGCGCGACGTGAGCACGCTGGGGGATCGCCTCACCGGGCAGCAGGACACGTTCGAGCGCCTGGTGCTGCGCGCCCCGGCGTCGGGCAAGGTGGTGGACATGGCCTTTCACACCCTGGGCGGGGTGGTGAGGCCCGGCGAACGCATTCTGGACATCGTGCCCGAGCACGACGCGCTGGTGATCGAGGCCCGCGTGGCCCCGCAGTACATCGACAGCCTGCACGTCGACCTGCCCGCGGACGTGCACTTCGACGCCTACGCCAGCCGGGTCGACCGGCCGGTGATCCGCGGCGTGGTGGCGGTGGTGTCGGCCGACGCACTGGTGGACCCGCGCAGCGGCCAGTCCTACTACACGCTGCGGGTGACGGTGCCGGCCGATGAGGTCGCGCGCCTGGGCGGGCTGCGCCTGCAGCCGGGCATGCAGGCCACGGTGATGGTGAAAACCGGCGAGCGCACGCTCATGACCTACCTCATGAACCCGCTGACGCGGCGCTTCCAGACGGCGCTGAGCGAGCGCTGAGCTTTCCGCGGTGCCACCCGGCCGCCACGCCCGGCATCCTCCGACCGGGTGCTGCGGCGCGTTGGTTGTGTGCCTTCAGTGCGCCTGGTCCCAGTTCGGGCCCATGCCCACTTCCGCCAGCAGCGGCACCTTCAGCGCCGCCACACCGGCCATGAGAGCCGGAATTTCGGCCCGCAGCCAGTCCACCTCGGCCTCGGGCACCTCGAACACCAGTTCGTCGTGCACCTGCATGATCATGCGGGTGCCGCGCTGCTGTTCGTCCAGCGCGCGCTGCACGGCCACCATGCTGAGCTTGATGAGGTCCGCCGCGGTGCCCTGCATGGGCGCGTTGATGGCGGCGCGCTCGGCGCCGGCGCGGCGCGGGCCGTTGGGGCTGTTGATCTCGGGCAGATACAGGCGACGGCCGAACACGGTCTCCACATAGCCCTGGTCCTTGGCCTGCGCCCGGGTGTCGTCCATGTACTGCTTCACGCCGGCAAAGCGCTCGAAGTAGCGGGCGATGTAGTTCTTGGCCGCCGTGGTGTCGATCGCCAATGCCTTGGCCAGGCCGAAGCTGCTCATGCCGTAGATGAGGCCGAAGTTGATGACCTTGGCGTAGCGGCGCTGCTCGCTGCTGACCTGGTCAGGCGCCAGGCCGAACACCTCGGCGGCCGTGGCGCGGTGCACGTCAATGCCTTCGTGGAAGGCGCGCAGCAGGGCGGCGTCGCCGCTCAGGTGGGCCATGATGCGCAGCTCGATCTGCGAGTAGTCGGCGCTGGCGATCACATGGCCCGGCGGCGCCACGAAGGCCTCGCGCACGCGCCGGCCTTCCGCCGTGCGGATGGGGATGTTCTGCAGGTTGGGCTCGTTGCTGGACAGGCGACCTGTCACCGCCACGGCCTGCGCGTAATGCGTGTGCACACGCCCGGTGCGGGGGTGGGCCAGCTGGGCGAGCTTGTCGGTGTAGGTGCCCTTGAGCTTGCACAGGCTGCGGTGCTCCAGGATGCGGGCGGGCAGCGGGTAGTCTTCGGCCAGTTTTTCCAGCACCTCCTCGTCGGTGCTGCGCGCGCCGGTGGCGGTTTTCTTGATGACCGGCAGGCCGAGCTTGTCGAAGAAGATTTCGCCGAGCTGCTTGGGGCTGGAGAGGTTGAAGGGCTGGCCGGCAATCTCGTAGGCCTGCTGTTCCAGTGCGACGATGCGCTGGCCCAGCTCGTGGCTCTGGGCGGCGAGCGTGGGCGCGTCGATCAGCACGCCGTTGCGCTCGATGCGGTAGAGCGCCTCGCTGCTGGCGATTTCCAGTTCGTAGACAAACCGCAGCTTGTCGTCGGCCTGCAGCCTGGGCCACAGCGCCCGATGCACGTCCAGCGTCATGTCGGAATCTTCGCAGGAGTAGAGCGCGGCCTTGGCCACGTCCACCTGCGCAAACGGGATCTGGTGCGCACCCTTGCCGCACAGGTCTTCGTAGCTCAGGCCCTTGCGCGCCAGGTGCCGCTCGGCCAGACTGGCCAGACCGTGCGGCTTGTGCACCTCCAGCACATAGCTCTGCAGCATGGTGTCGTGCACATAGCCCTGCACCTCGATGCCGTGGTTGGCAAACACATGGCGGTCGTACTTCACGTGCTGGCCGAGCTTGTGGTGCGCGGGGTTTTCCAGCCAGGGCTTCAGGCGCGCAAGCACCTCGTCAAAGGGCAGCTGCCCGGGCGCGTCCGGCCCGGCGTGGCGCAGCGGGATGTAGGCGGCCTCGCCCGGCTTCACGCTGAAGCTGATGCCCACGATCTCGGCGCGCATCTCGTCCAGGGAAGTGGTTTCGGTGTCGATGGCCACCAGCTCGGCGGCCTGCAGGCGCGCGAACCAAGCGTCGAAGGCGTCCCAGGTGAGGACGGTGTCGTAGACGAGGTCGGTGGCGTGGGAGGCGGCGGGCAGCACCTCGCCCGCCTCCGCTGGCAGGTCGAACAGGTCGCCGTTGGGGGAGCCCACTGCCCCTGAAGACGGGGAGCCCCTCACCCCGGCCCTCCTCCCAGCGGGGCGAGGGAGTGGAGACTGGAGCGCCTCGGCCAGGCTGCGGAAGCCGTAGGTTTCGTAAAAGGTGCGCAAGGCCTCGTTGGCCGGTTCGCCCAGGCGGATGGCGTCCAGCGCCGGCAGGCCGGGCACGAAGCTGTCAAGCTCGCAGTCGGTCTTGATGGTGACGAGCTGGCGGCCGGTGGGCAGCCAGTCGAGCGCCTGGCGCAGGTTCTCGCCGGCGGCGCCCTTGATCTTGTCGGCGTTGGCCACCACGGCGTCGAGCGATCCGTATTCGGTGAGCCATTTCACGGCGGTCTTGGGGCCGACCTTGTTCACGCCGGGCACGTTGTCCACCTGGTCGCCCACCAGGGTCTGGTAATCGACCATCAGACTGGGCGGCACGCCGAATTCGGCCAGCACGCCGGCCTCGTCGCGCTTCTTGCCGTTCATGGTGTCGATGATGGTGACGTGCTCGTTCACCAGCTGGGCCAGGTCCTTGTCGCCGCTGCTGACGATGACGCGGATGCCCTGGCGCGCGGCGGTGGCGGCCAGGGTGCCGATGACGTCGTCGGCCTCCACGCCGGGAATGTCGAGCACGGTCCAGCCGAGCAGGCGCACGACCTCGTGGATGGGCGCGATCTGCGCGCGCAGGTCGTCGGGCATGGGGCTGCGCTGCTGCTTGTAGGCCGGGTACAGGGCGTCGCGGAAGGTGGGGCCCTTGGCGTCGAACACGCAGGCCACGAACTCGGCCGGCACCTCTTTTTGCAGCCGCTGCATCATGTTGATCATGCCGCGGATGGCGCCGGTGGCAGGGCTCGTCGGGTCGCCGGGAACGGCCCGCAGGTCGGGCATGGCGTGGAACGCCCGGTACAGGTAGTTGGAGCCGTCCACCAGCAGCAGCGTGGGCGTGGCGCTGGGCGCGGCGGCAGGCTCGGGCGGGGCGGCCGCAGACGCAGAGGCTGCCTGGGCCGGGATCGGCGGGGTTGGCGGTAGAGCGGAGGGCGTGAGATCGTCGGACATGCGGCCATTGTCAATGAGATTGCACGTCCGCCCGGGCCGCGTGCACTGCCGTCGCGAAGGCCGGCCGACGGCCGGGCCGGCCGGCCTTGCCTACAATCGGGCATGCCCAGCACCTTGCGCCTTCTGACCCTTCTTCCGCTGTGCGTGGCCGTGCACGCCGCGGCCCAGACCCTGCCGGAGCCCGCCGAGGTGCCAGCACCCCTGCCGCCCGGCCCGCGGGTGGAACGCATCCAGCACGAAGACGCGCTGGCGCGCATCGATGAATTGCGCGTGGGCGGGCAGACACGCAGCATCGACGTGCAGCCCAAAAACGGCGCACCGGCCTACCAGATTGCGCCTGCGGGCAGCGGCAGCTCACCGGCCGACTCGGCCGGGCAACGCACCGGCGTTGCGGGCAAGAGCAGCTGGCGCGTCCTGAGTTTCTGAACCCCCAACGCTTGCTTTCATGGCCGTTTACACCGAAGTCTCGTTTGACGAAGCCGCCGCCCTGCTGCACGCCCTGGACCTGGGCACCCTGACCCAGTTGCAGGGCATCAAGGGCGGCATCGAGAACACCAACTATTTCGTCACCAGCGAGCGCAACGGCGAGGTGCTGGAACACGTGCTCACGCTGTTCGAGCGCCTGAGCTTCGAGCAGCTGCCGTTCTACCTGCACCTGATGAAGCACCTGGCGGGCAAGGGCATCGCCGTGCCCGACCCGGCGGCCACCAGCGCGGGCGAGATCCTGCACCGCGTGCAGGGCAAGCCGGCCGCAGTCGTCAACAAGCTGCGCGGGCGCAGCGAGTTGCGGCCCGGGGCGTCGCACTGCCATGCGGTCGGCGACATGCTGGCCCGCATGCACCTGGCCGGGCGCGATTTCGGCATGAGCCAGCCCAACCTGCGCGGCCTGCCGTGGTGGAACGAGACCGTGCCGGTGGTGCTGCCCTTCCTGAGCACCCCGCAGGCAGCCCTGATCCGCTCAGAACTCGCCCTGCAGAACCACGTGGCGGCGAGCCCGGCGTATGCGGCACTGCCGCGCGGCCCGATCCACGCCGACCTGTTCCGCGACAACGTGATGTTCGACGGCGCCGAGCTCACCGGCTTCTTCGACTTCTACTTTGCCGGCTGCGACAGCTTCCTGTTCGACATTGCCGTGTGCCTGAACGACTGGTGCGTGCAGCACAGCGACGACGCCCACGACGGCACGCACGATGCTGCGCGCGCGCAGGCCCTGTTGAGTGCCTACCAGGCGGTGCGCCCGCTGACCGCCGCCGAGCGCAGCCTGCTGGTGCCGATGCTGCGCGCTGGTGCCCTGCGCTTCTGGATCTCGCGCCTGTGGGACCTGCACCTGCCCCGCGAGGCGGCCATGCTGCAGGCCCACGACCCGGCGCATTTCGAACGCGTGCTGCGCGACCGCGTGAACCACGCCACCGACCTCGCCTCTTCCCTGCTCGAACACCCCTGCCTGGCCGTCTGAGCCAGCCACCGCCTCCTTTTCATGAAACTCCAACTCGTCGCACCCGGCACCGGTCTGTCCTGGGTAAAGCTCGGCGTCAAGACGTTCCTCCGCCAGCCGCTGGCCATGTCGGGCCTGTTCTTCATGTTCATGGCCGTCGTGTCGGTGCTGTCGATCGTGCCGGTCGTGGGCACGGCGCTGTCGCTGGCGCTGGTGCCCGCGGCCACCCTCGGGCTGATGGCCGCCACGCGCGAGGCCCTGCAGGGCCGCTTCCCCATGCCGCTGATGCTGGTCACCGCGTTTCGCCAGGGGGGCGAGCGCGCACGGCCCATGCTGGTGCTGGGCGGCCTCTACGCCGGCGCGCTGCTGCTGGTGCTGGGAGTGGCCTCGCTCGCCGCCGGGGCGGTGCCGGCACCGGCCGAGCTGGGTGACGTGGCCAATGGCGAGATGACGCCCGAGCGCGTGCGCACCACGCTGTTCAACCCGGGCATGTGGTGGGCCATGCTGGTCTACGTGCCGGTGCTGATGGCGTTCTGGCACGCACCCGCGCTGGTGCACTGGCACGGCGTGAGCCCGGGCAAGAGCCTGTTCTTCAGTCTGCTGGCCTGCTGGCGCAACAAGGGCGCGATGCTGGTCTACAGCGTGGGCTGGCTGGGCGTGTTCATGCTCATCGGCCTGGTGCTGAGCCTGCTGAGCGCCCTGCTCGGCGGCGCCGCCGCCATGAACCTGGTGCTGTACCCGGCCGTGCTGTTCATGGCCTCGATGTTCCACACCTCGATCTACTTCACCTTCCGCGACAGTTTCGTCACGGACGAGCCGTCCGACCCGGCCGAGCCCACGGTGTGAGGCACACGGCCGCCGCGGGCGGCCCCTGAAGGTCGGGGCGCCCGGGCGGCGCCCCGCGCCACGCTTCACGCGCCGGCCTTACGCAGCCGGGCGTCATCCCGGCGTCATCGAAGCTTCATCACCACGTCACGCGCGCTTTCCACAGTGGGGGTCTTGTTCCACCACACAGGAGAGAGCCCCATGGCACACAGCATTCGAGACGACGACGGTGCATCCAACACCTCCCGCAACCTCAGCCTGAGCACCCTGGTCGACCAGGCCATCGCACAAAATCCCCGCCGCCGGCTGATGCTCAAGTCGGGCCTGGGGCTGGCCGCCCTGCCCTTCCTGGGCGGCCTGGCCGCCTGCGGCGGTGGCAGCGACACCGTGACGCCGGCCGACCCGGTGGCGCCTTTGCCACCGGCCGAGCAGATGCTGTCGTTTGATGCCGTGGCCACGGCGACGGGTGACGCCATCGTCGTGCCGGCTGGCTATGTGGCCACCGCCTTCATGCCCTGGGGCACGCCCATCAACCTGTTCGCCCCGGGCTGGCAGGCCGACGGCAGCGGCTCGGCGGCCGACCAGGAGCAGCAGGTGGGCGACAACCACGACGGCATGGCCTTCTTCGGCTTCAACGCCGCCACCAACGGCTTCGGCGAACGCAGCGACGAAGGCCTGCTGGTGATCAACCACGAGTACATCAACCCCGAGTATTTCTACGCCCCCGGCAGCGACGGCGCCGACTGGATGGCGCCCTTCACCTACGAGAAAGCCCGCAAGGCGCTGGCCGGGCACGGCGTCAGCATCGTGCACGTCGAGCGCAAGCCGGACGGCGGCTGGGAGCAGGTGAAGGCCTCGCCCTACAACCGGCGCATCCATGGCAACACACCCATCGTCATCCAGGGCCCGGCCGCCGGCCACCCGCTCATGCAGACCGCCGCCGACCCCAGCGGCACCGTGGCACTGGGCACGCTGAACAACTGCGGCAATGGCCGCACGCCCTGGGGCACCTACCTCACCTGCGAAGAAAACTTCAACGGCTACTTCGGCTGGAACGGCGAGCGCACGCCCTCCGCGCTGGAAAACCGCTACGGCATCTCGGCCAACGGCTTCGGCTACCGCTGGCACACCGTGGACGCGCGCTTCGACGTCAACGCCACGCCCAACGAGCCGAACCGCCACGGCTGGATTGTGGAGATCGACCCGTTCGCGCCCGGTGGCCAGGCCGTCAAGCGCACCGCGCTGGGCCGCTTCAAGCACGAGAACGCCGAACTGGTGGTCGCACCCAACGGCAAAGTGGTGGTCTACATGGGCTGTGACGAACGCAACGAGTACATCTACAAGTTCGTGTCGTCGGGTCGCTTTGACGCCGCCAACCCGACCAGCGCCGCCAACCGGCAGCTGCTGGCCGATGGCACGCTGTATGTCGCGCGTTTCGACGCCGGTGCCACCGCCGGCGACGGCATGGGCACCGGCGTGTGGCTGCCGCTGGTGTATGGGCAGAACGGGCTGACCGAGGCCAATGGCTTCACCAGCCAGGGCGACGTGATGATCCGCGCCCGCCAGGCGGCCGATCGCGTGGGCGCGACCATGATGGACCGCCCCGAATGGGTGGCAGCCAACCCGAAGAAGGCCGGCGAGGTGTTCATCACCCTGACCAACAACAACCGGCGCGGCGGCACCACCTCGAACAACGCGGATGGCAGCACCACCGCCGGCTCGGCACGCCCACCCGTGGACGAGGCCAACCCGCGCGCCAACAACGTCTGGGGCCACATCGTGCGCTGGAACGAGGCCGGCGGCGACGGCACGGCCCTGAGCTTCGACTGGGACATCTTCGTGCTGGCCGGCCAGCCCGGCATCACCGATGCGCGCAAGCCCTCGGGCAACGTCATGCTGAACAACCTCTTCAACAGCCCCGACGGCCTGGCCTTCGACAGCTTTGGCCGCATGTGGATCCAGACCGACGGCAACTTCAGCAACACGGGCGACTTCGCCGGCAACGGCAACAACCAGATGCTGGTGGCCGATCCGGCGACGAAGGAGATCCGCCGTTTCCTGGTCGGCCCCTCGGGCTGCGAAATCACCGGCATCACCTGGACGCCCGACCGTAAAACGATGTTCATCAACGTGCAGCACCCGGGCGAGGTGGGCAACCACCCGAACGCACCAGCGGCTTACCTGGCCCTGCCCAGCGCCGAGCGCGACAACTGGCTGGCCCGCAACGCCACAGCGTTCTCGCAGTGGCCGTCGGCGGGCATGCGCCCGCGCTCGGCCACGGTGGTGGTGCGCCGCACCGACGGCGGCGTGATCGGCGCCTGAGCCTCATCCAGCACCCGGTTGCGCGCCATGAACGCCCTGAAGAAAGCCCGCAAGCTCATCGAGCATCACCCGCTGAGCGAGGCCGCTGGCACGGTCGCTGCCCTGGTGGTGGCACTGGAGTCGGACACCGCATTCGAGCTGGGCAGCCTGTACCGGCTGTCAGACGACGACTTCGCCCTGACCCTCCAGCTGCTGGACGAATGGCGCGTGGATCGGCACCACGCCCGCAAACTGCGCCTGCTCGACGTCTCGGTGCAGGTTGATGGGCTGCGCCAGGGCGACCCGGCACAACTGCCCGAGACCGCCTGAGCAACGCCAGGAGGGCCCGCCTTCGTGCCCGGGTGCGGCAGCGCGGGTCGTTGTTGCTGGCCTGCGCCGCGGCATCCCGCCGCCGCGCTCAGTCCTCCACCGGCGTGAGCTTGGCCACGCTCAGGGCCAGCCATTTCACGCCGTGGCGCGCGAAGTTGACCTGCGCGCGGGCATCGGCGCCCGCGCCTTCGATGGCCTGCACCTTGCCTTCGCCGAACTTGTTGTGGAACACCTTCTGGCCGGCGCGGATGGCGGTGCCTCGGTCGGGCTCTGGCGCGGTCTGGCCCAGGCCCTTGGGGTCGCCACGCTCGGTGAAGCCGGGTGACCAAGCCGGCTGCAACACGGGTGCGCTGCCGAAGGCGCGCCGGCCGTTCTGCCAGGTGCCACCGCTACCACCGCCACCCGCTTGCCACGCCGGCTGCTGGGGCGTGAGCCACTTCAGACAGGCTTCGGGCAACTCGTCGAAGAAGCGGCTCTTCAGGTTGTAGCGCGTCTGCCCGTGCAGCATGCGCGTCTGCGAATGGCTCAGGTACAGGCGCTGGCGTGCGCGGGTGATGGCCACGTACATCAGGCGGCGCTCTTCCTCCAGGCCGTCGCGGTCGCTCATGGCGTTCTCGTGCGGGAACAGGCCCTCTTCCATGCCGGTGATGAACACGCAGTCGAATTCGAGTCCCTTGGCCGCGTGCACGGTCATGAGTTGCACCGCGTCCTGCCCGGCCTGCGCCTGGTTGTCGCCGGATTCCAGCGCGGCGTGGGTCAGGAAGGCCGCCAGCGGGCTCATGGTTTCGCCGGTGTCGACGTCGGGCGCCAGCGGCTCGTCGAGCACCGGCAGGCTGGCGTCAAGCCCTTGGCTGGCCGGGCTCTGGCTGAGGCTTGACGCCGCGTTGCCGGTGCGCGCCACCGCCTCACGCCCGAAGCCCTCGATGCCCACAAAGCTCTTGGCCGCGCTCACCAGTTCCTCCAGGTTTTCCACCCGTTCCTGGCCCTCGCGCTCGGCGCGGTAGTGCTCGACCAGGCCGCTGTGCTCCAGCACCAGTTCGATGATTTCCGAGAGCGTCATGCCTTCGGAGCGCTCGCGCATCACGTCCAGCTTGGCGACGAAGGCACCGATGACCGCACCGGCACGCCCTTTGACGGCGCTCACGCCGTCGTGCAGCGAGCAGCCCGAGGCTCGCGCCACGTCCTGCAACTGCTCGATGCTGCGCGCCCCGATGCCACGCGGCGGGAAGTTCACCACGCGCAGGAAGCTGGTGTCGTCGTGCGGGTTCTCCAGCAGGCGCAGGTAGGCCAGCGCGTGCTTGATCTCGGCGCGCTCGAAGAAGCGCAGGCCGCCATACACGCGGTAGGGCATGGCGGCGTTGAAGAGCGCGCTTTCCACCACCCGGCTTTGTGCGTTGCTGCGGTAGAGCACGGCGATCTCGTGGCGCGGCATGCCCTCGCGCACCAGCTGCTTCATCTCGTCGACCATCCACTGCGCCTCGGCAAAGTCGCTGGTGGCCTCGAACACGCGCACCGGCTCGCCCGCGCCCGCGTCGGTGCGCAGGTTCTTGCCCAGGCGGTGGCTGTTGTGGCTGATGAGCTGGTTGGCCGAGTCCAGGATGTTGCTGCAGCTGCGGTAGTTCTGCTCCAGCTTGATCTGGTGGCGTACACGGAATTCACGCACGAAGTCGGCCATGTTGCCCACGCGCGCGCCGCGAAAGGCGTAGATGCTCTGGTCGTCGTCGCCCACGGCGAACACCGCGTTGCCCGAGCCCCCCTGCTCACCCGACACGCCGGCCATGGGCGGGCTGGACAAGAGCTTGAGCCAGGCGTACTGCAGGCGGTTGGTGTCCTGGAACTCGTCCACCAGGATGTGGCGGAAGCGCCGCTGGTAGTGCTCGCGCACGGGGTCGTTGTCGCGCAGCACCTCGTAACTGCGCAGCATCAGTTCACCAAAGTCCACCACACCCTCGCGCTGGCACTGCTCTTCGTACAGCGCGTACAGCTCGACCTTCTTGCGCGTGTCTTCGTCGCGTGCCACCACGTCGCTGGGGCGCTGGCCGTCTTCCTTGCAGCCGCTGATGAAGTACTGCAGCTGCTTCGGGGGAAAGCGCTCGTCGTCCACGTTGAACTGCTTGCACAGGCGCTTGACGGCCGAGAGCTGGTCCTGCGTGTCCAGGATCTGGAAGGTCTGCGGCAGGTTGGCCAGCTTGTAATGGGCACGCAGGAAGCGGTTGCACAGGCCGTGGAAGGTGCCGATCCACATGCCGCGCACGTTGACGGGCAGCATGGCCGACAGGCGCGTCATCATCTCCTTGGCCGCCTTGTTGGTGAAGGTGACCGCCAGCACACCGCCGGGCGTGACCTGCCCGGTCTGCAGCAGCCAGGCGATGCGGGTGGTGAGCACACGGGTCTTGCCTGAGCCGGCGCCGGCCAGGATCAGCGCGTGTTCGGCCGGCAGGGTGACGGCGGCCGCCTGCTCGGTGTTGAGGCCCGCCAGCAGCGGGGAAGAAGAAGGCACGGGTTCGTCAAACAGCATCCCGGGATTGTAGGAAGCCCCACCCCAGGCTGTGGCCCGCCGCTGGCCCAGCCGCCGGGCGGCGCGGGCACCGAGGGTCGGCGGGTGCCAAGCCACGCCATCCCGAAACGGCATGCCCATGCCCATGCCCATGCCAGAGCCAGAAACGGAGCCCAGCCCGCAGCGTCGTGCTGGTCAGATCCGGACCAGGTACACGAACAGGCCTGGGATCGGCTGGCGCTGGTCTTCGCGGAAGGGTTGGCTGAACAGCTGAACCACCTGGAAGCCAAAGCGTGCGGCCAGGGCCCGCACATGGCGCTGCGAATGCGCATAGCGCATGCTGGACGTCAATTCGAAGTCCCACACATCGTCCGCCTGCTCGGCGGAAAAGCAGAACACGCCGCCCGGCCCCATCACCCGCGCCACCCCCTCGAACACCGGCGCCAGATCGCCGATGTAAATGAAGACGTCGGCCGACAGGACCAGGTCGTGCCGCTGCGGGGTGTGCCGCAGGTGCTCCACCACATCGCCCGCCACCAGTTCGTCGTAGACGCCGCGCGTGCGGGCCTTCTCCAGCATCCTGGGCGCCAGGTCCACGCCGGTGAGCCGGTCGGTGAAGGGACGCACCTGCGGCCCGCACAGGCCCGTGCCACAACCCAGGTCAAGCGCCGAGCGGTAGCGTCCGTCCTCGCGCAGGGCGGGCAATGGCGCGGCCAGCGTGCGGTGGGCGCTGTAGTTGAGCACGCCCACCAGGTGCTGGTCGAAGTCGTCGGCGTAGTCGTCGAACAGGCCCTGCACGTAATGGCCGGGCGCCGCGGCGGGCGCGCCCTTCCCGCCGCTCACCGAAGCGAGGAAATAGCGGTTGAGTTCCGGGTCCCCGCCATGCGCCAAGGCCTGGCGGAAGCAGTGCGCCGCCTCGTCGTGGCGGCCCAGGTCCTTGAGCAGGCTGCCGCGTTCGCTCCAGGCGTCGCCGAGATCCGGCGCCAGTGCCACCGCCCGGTCGTAGCAGGCCAGCGCCTCTTCCGCTCCCCGGTTCAGCCGCTGCAGCAGCTGGCCGCGCCGTGCCCAGGCCTCGGCATGGTCGGGCTGCAGCGTCAGCAGGCGCTCGAAAGCGGCCAGCGCGTCCGCGGGGCGGGCGAGCGCGTCGAGCGACCGGGCGCGGCCCTGGCAGGCCGTCACGTTGCCAGCCTCGATCGCCAACACCGCGTCGAAACAGGCCAGCGCGTCTGCATGCCGCTGCAGCGCGGCGAGTGCCACGCCGCGATGACCCAGCGCCTGCACGTCGTCCGGTGCCACGGCCAGCGCCTCGTCCAGTACCGCGAGCGCCTCCAGCGGACGGCCGAGGCCGAGCCGGGT
>JAGXRS010000059.1 GCA_018335615.1 Hydrogenophaga sp.
CGGATTCGGCCCGCCCGTGCGGCGCAGCGGGGGGGGTGTGCCCCGCCGCGTGTGACGGCGGCGTGTCGCGGCCGAAGCCGGGCAGGAAATCGGCCGTGGTGCCGGCGCCGGGCCACGGTGGCTCTGCGGGCACGGGCAGGCCTGTGGCGTGGCTGGCGGTTTCGTCCGGGGCCGCCTCGTCGGTCCCTTGGCCGTCGCTCACCTGCAGCAGCAGACTGGCAAACAGGTCGCCGCCAGGCTCCTGGCTTCCTGGGCGTGCCGGCGCGCCCGACGCCTGCGCCGGGCGCACGGCCGCCGCGCCACCCGTTGCTGGTGCCAGGCCGCTCATGGGCGCCCCGGCGCGGCGAAGGCGCGTGCCGTCAACAAGGCCTGCCGCTGGGCCTGTGCCTGGGCGGGTGTCTGCGCTGGTTCCCCTGCCTGTGCCACGGCCAGGCGCTGGCGCAGGTGGATCGACAGGGCCAGCTCGTCGGTGGCTTTCTGCTCCTGGCGCTGGGCTTTCTGCCGCAGGGCCTGCACCTGGGCGTCGGTGTACTTGCGCAGGCCGGCCAGGTCGCGTTCGGCCGCGTGCACCTGTTGTTGCGCTTGTTCCACCAGCGCCGCGCGGTTGCTCAGCACACCGCGCTGGAAGTCCATGGCGTGGTCGATCTTGTGCATGAACTGGCGGTGGTGGTGCAGCAGCGCCGGGTCCACGCCCTGGGCGCCGCGCGCGCTCCAGCGCTGCTGGGCCTCCTGGGCGTAGGTCTGCAGCTGGTCCATCTGCCCCTGCGCCGCCTGCCATTCACGCTGCAGCCGCGTCAGCGCGGCCAGGGCTTCGTCGCGGCGCTGCTGCGCCAGCTCCACCACTTTGTGCAGGGTCTGGATCGCGGTCATGGGGTCGGTCCTTCAGGGCCTTGTGGCGGGTGGCGTGCGCCGCCCTGCAGCGTGCTGTTGAGCTGTTGCAGGCTGGCGTCGAGCGTGGCGGCTTCGTGCATGCCCTGGATCAGGAAGCGCTGCAGGGCGGGGTAGAGAACGATGGCCCGGTCCGTCTCCGGGTCGCTGCCGGCCATGTAGGCGCCGAGCTGGATCAGGTCGCGGCTCTTCATGTAGCGCGAGTACAGGCCGCGGAACTTGCGCGCCATCTCCAGGTGGCCGGCACTGGCCACGTTGTGCATCACCCGCGAGGCCGAGGCCTCCACGTCGATGGCCGGGAAGTGGCCCGACTCGGCCAGGGCGCGCGAGAGCACGATGTGCCCGTCCAGGATGGCGCGCGCCGCGTCGGCGATCGGGTCCTGCTGGTCGTCGCCCTCGGAGAGCACGGTGTAGAAGGCGGTGATGGAACCCACGCCGTTCAGGCCATTGCCGCTGCGCTCCACCAGCTGCGGCAGCTTGGCGAAGCAGCTCGGCGGGTAGCCCTTGGTGGCCGGCGGCTCGCCAATGGCCAGCGCAATCTCGCGCTGCGCCATGGCGTAGCGGGTGAGCGAGTCCATGAGCAGGAGCACGTCCAGCCCGTCGTCGCGGAAGCGCTCGGCGATCGCCGTGGCGTAGGCGGCGCCCTGCATGCGCACCAGCGGCGGCGCGTCGGCCGGTGCGGCCACCACCACCGCGCGCTGGCGGCCTTCCACACCCAGGATGTCTTCGATGAATTCCTTCACTTCGCGGCCGCGCTCGCCGATGAGCCCGACCACGATCACGTCGGCCTGCGTGTAGCGGGCCATCATGCCCAGCAGCACGCTCTTGCCCACGCCCGAGCCGGCAAACAGGCCGATGCGCTGGCCGCGGCCCACGGTGAGCAGGGCGTTGATGGCGCGCACGCCGGTGTCCAGCGGTTCGCGCACCGGGTCGCGGTCCATGGCGTTGAGTGGCTGGCGGTCCATGGGGGCCATGTCCACATCGACGATGGGTCCCTGGTGGTCCAGCGGGTGGCCGTGCGAATCGACCACCCGGCCCAGCAGGCCCCGGCCCAGCGGCAGGCGCAGCACGCCGCGGTCGTTGGCCGAGGGTGGCTTGTTGACTTGACCCAGCCGTGGCACGGTGCGAAACGGCGCCAGCGGCGTCACGCTGGCGCCACTGGAGAGGCCGTGCGTGTCGCCGGCCGGCATCAGAAAGGCCTTGTCGCCCGAGAAGCCCACCACCTCGGCCAGCACCGGGGGCTTGTCGCCGTTGGCGATCAGGCACTGCGAACCCACCGGCACGCGCAGGCCCACGGCTTCCAGCACCAGGCCGGCCAGGCGCGTGAGCGTGCCCCGCACCTCCAGCGATGTGGCCACCTGCGCGTGTTCCCGCGCGTCGTCCAGGAAAGCGCCCCAGCGGCCCTGGGGATCGGTGCTGGTCTCAGACATCGGCGTCCCCGGGGCTCCAGGCGCTGTCCAGGCCGAGGTTGCCCACGGTGCGGGCCCAGCGCTTTTCGATGGTGGCGTCCACCACCCGGCTGGCCGACTCCACCAGGCAGCCGCCCGGGCTCAGGCTGCTGTCGGCCACGAACTCGGGCCTCGGGCTGGCCAGGGTCTCCTGCAGCGCGCCCTTCATCAGGGCCAGGTCGCTCGGGTGCAGGCGCACGGTGGCGGGCAGGCCGTCCTCGATCAGCTGGCCCAGCGCCTCGGCGATCACGGGCTTGAGCGCCAGGGTGTTGCCCGCCAGTTCCTGGCGCACCACCTGGCGGGCCAGGTCGCAGGCCAGTTCCAGCAGCTGGCGCGCGATCTGGTCTTCGCTGCGGGTCAGGTGCTCGCGGGTGCTGTGCAGCAGCTGGCCCATGCGCACGGCGGTCTCTTCGGCGGTCTTGCGCACGGTGGCTTCCAGCGCCTCGCGCACCTCGCGCCCGCCCGCCTCGTGGCCCTGGGCGAAGCCCTCGGCGTAGGCGGCCTCGCGGGCGGCCTGCAAGGCGGCCTCGTCGATGCCCGGCGTCTCGGGTTCCGGCACCGGATCGGGCTCGGGCTCGGGGATGTCTTCGGGGATGTCCATCGAGTTGAAGGTCCAGGCCGCCACGGCCCCGATCTCCTCGCGCGGAATGAAGCGCGAGTGGTGGCTGGACTTCGGGGCGGGCTTAGACGAAGCCGTCATCGCCGCCTCCGCCGATCACGATGGAACCTTCGTCGGAGAGCCGGCGCACGATCTTGAGAATGTCCTTCTGCTGGTTCTCCACCTCGGACAGGCGCACCGGGCCGCGCGACTCCAGGTCTTCGCGCAGCGCCTCGGCCGCGCGGCTCGACATGTTGCCCAGGATGTGCTCGCGCAGCTCCTTGGTGGTGCCCTTGAGCGCCACCACCAGCGCATCCGAGCCCACTTCCTTGAGCACCAGCTGCACCGACTTGTTGTCCAGCTTGAGCAGGTCTTCGAAGGTGAACATCTTGTCCATGATCTTCTGCGCCAGGTCGGCGTCCTGCTCGCGGATCGAGTTGATGATGGAGCCTTCCATCGCCGTGCCCACCATGTTGATGATGTCGGCGGCGGTCTGCACGCCGCCCAGCGAGGTCTTGCGCACCTTGTCGCCGCCGGCCAGCACCTTGTAGAGCACCTCGTTGAGGTCGCTCAGCGCGGTGGGCTGGATGCCTTCGAGCGTGGCGATGCGCAGCATCACCTCGTTGCGCACGCGCTCGGGCAGGTGCTTGATCACGCCGGCGCTGTGGTCGCTCTCCAGGTGCACCAGGATGGCCGCCATGATCTGCGGGTGCTCGCCGCGCAGCAGCTCGGCCACCGACAGCGGGTCCATCCACTTCAGGCCTTCGATGCCCGACACATCGCTGCCCTGCAGGATGCGGTCGATCAGCAGCGAGGCCTTGTCGTCGCCCAGGGCGCGCTTGAGCACCGCGCGCACATAGCTGTCGGTGTCGGACACCAGCAGGCTGCGCGAGGCCGCCTCGTTCGAGAATTTCTCCACCACCTGGTCCACGCGGTCGCGCGACACCGAGCGCATGCCGGCGATGGTCTCGCCCAGCTTCTGCACTTCCTTGGGGCTGAGGTGCTTGAACACCTCGGCGGCTTCTTCCTCGCCGAGCGACATCAGGAAGATGGCCGCGTCCTGGACGCCATCGTCTGCCATGGGGGAGTCTCCTGTGGGGAACCGGTTGGTGGGGGGCGGGGTGGGGCTCAGGCGCTCAGGTGGTGGCGGCGGTGTCGCCGCTGAGCCAGCCCTTCACGATGTTGGCCACGGCCATGGGGTCTTGCAACGCGAGTTGTCGGGCGTGGGCCAGGCGGGTTTCGTGGGGCGTCAGCGTCACGTCCAGCGCGGCCTCGGCGCCCGGCATCGGCAGGCCCGGTCGCTCGTTCGTCTCGTCCACCACGGCACTGAGTTGCGGCACCTCGGGCTTGGCCAGCGGCGGCGGTGGGCTGGTCTTCATCAGCTTCAGGCCCGGGCGCACCAGGCCCAGCACAATGATGGCCGCCAGCACCAGCATGGCCAATGGCCAGGCCATGTTGCGCAGCAGGTCCTGGTTGTCGGCTTGCTGCCACCAGGCCACGTCCTGCACCTCGGTCGTGCGGGGCAGGGTGAAGACGGCGTTGACCAGGTTCACCGAGTCGCCGCGGTCGCGGTTGAAGCCGATCGTCTCGCGCACCAGCGCGCTCATCTGCTCCAGCTGCTCGGGTGGGATTGCCACCGAGGTTTCCTTGCCGTTGCGGTCCACCACCGTGCGGTGGTTCACCACCACCGCCGCGCTCAGGCGGCGCACCGTGCCGCTGGACTCGCGCACCACCTTCACCGTCTTGTCCACCTCGTAGTTGATGACCGACTCGCGCCGCGCGTTGCCCGCCTTGTCGCCGTTGCCGGCCACGCCCAGCGGGGCGGCCGGGCCGTTGATGGGTGCTGCGCCAGTGGCCGGCGGCTGGTTGCTCACCGCGCCGGGCACACCGGCCGGCTGCGCCACCCCGGGCGTGCCGTCTTCCACGATCTGCTGGCTGCGCACCGCGCCCAGTTCGGCGCCCTGGTTGGGGCGGTGCTGCTCGGAGGTGGATTCCACCAGCGAGAAGTCCACGTCGGCGCTGACCTGCGCCTTCACGTTGCCCACGCCCACCAGCGGCTCGATCATGTCGAGGATGCGGCGGGTGTACAGCTGCTCCAGCTGCTGGGTGTACTGCAGCTTCTGCACGTCGGCGCCCTGGGCCTGCCCGTCGGGCGAGGCCGAGAGCAGCGAGCCGGCGTCGTCCACCACGCTCACGGCCTTGGGGTTCATCTCGGGCACGCTGGATGCCACCAGGTGCACGATGCCGGCCACCTGCGCCTTGTCCAGCGTGCGGCCCGGGTGCAGCGTGAGCAACACCGAGGCCGAGGGCTTCTGCTGCTCGCGGAAGAAACCGTTCTGGTTCGGCAGCGCCAGGTGGATGCGCGCGGACTGCACCGAGGAGAGCGACTGGATCGAGCGCGTCAGCTCGCCCTCCAGGCCGCGCTGGAAGGTCAGGCGCTCCTGGAACTGCGTCATGCCGAAGCGGTTGGCCTCCATCAGCTCGAAGCCGTTGACCGTGCCCTTGGGCAGGCCCTGCGAGGCCAGGCGCAGGCGGGTGTCGTGCACCCGATCGGCCGGCACCATGATGGCGCCACCGCCCTCGGTGTGCTTGTAGGGCACGTTCATCTGCGTGAGCTGCGCCACGATGGCGCCACCGTCCTTGTCGCTCAGGCTGGTGTAGAGCACGCGCCACTCGGGCTGGCGGCCCATGAAGAAAAAGGCCAGCGCAATCGCCAGCAGTGCCAGCGCGCCAGCGCCCAGCTTGATCTTCTGCGCCGTGTCCAGGCGTGCCAGGCCGGCGCTGAACGCGCTCTGCCTCACGGGCTGGAATTCCATTTCGGCGACGGTGTTGCTCATGGGGGCGGGGTCTGCGGTTCTGCACGCGGGGCGCGGACATGGCCCCGTTGGCGTCGATTATTCGGGGGCCCACCCTGGGGCATAGCCGCGAATAGGCGGTGCTTTGTGCCCTTATTCCCCCGGCACGGGGCGCACCGGCTCACTAGCATCGGGTCTCACGCATTTTGTGGAAGACACCGTCATGGACCTGCGAATCAACGCCATGCCCAGCCAGGCACTGACCGGCGTGGGCCAGACCGCCCTGAAGCGCCCCGAGGCCGCCGGTGGGGTGGGTGGCAACTTCGCCGACAGCTTCAAGACCACCCTGAGATCGGTCAGTGCGGCGCAAACTGAAGCCTCGAATCTGCAAACCCAGGTGCAACTCGGCAACCCCGCCGTGAGCCTGGAGCAGACCATGCTCGCCATGCAGAAGTCCCAGATCGGCTTCCAGGCCACGCTGCATGTGCGCAACCGCATGGTGCAGGCGTATACCGACATCATGAATATGTCTGTGTAAACACCCCCGCCGCGCTGCGCGCGACCCCCTCAAGGGGGCAACGCGAGCGGCCCGGCAAAGCCGGTTCCGCCGCGTTCTGTGTGAAGACACGTCGCGCCGGTGAGGGGGTGGCGTATCCACGTTTCGTTCTGGGTTCGGCCACGTCGTGGCCGTGAGGCTCACCCGTTGCGCGCCATTCTTGCGCCTTTCTTTCCCTCTCACGCTTCCAAAACCGCAGCGGCTACACGCAGTGAGCCGCGATCCGGCGCGACGTGTCAGGATGCCGCGGAACTGGCTCTGCCAGGCCGCAGGCATCGCCCCCTGGGGGGTGACGCAAAGCGGCGCGTGGGGTCAGTGAACTGTCTTGGGGTCCATCAGCAGCGCCAGGTCGTTCAGCCAGGGTTCGGCCAGGCAGCGGATCTCGGCGTCGGTGCGCAGGATGCGCTGCATGATGCGCACCTTCTCGCGGCGTTCGTCGGGGGCCAGTTCCAGCGTGCGGGCCTTGCTGCGCAGCTGGGCGATCAACACAGCGCAGGTGCCTTCCAGTCGCACCACCTGGTCCCAGTTCTCGGTCTGGGCGGCCTCCAGCATTTTCTGGCTGGCGTTTTCAATGGCTTTGTAGTAGTCGAGCAAGCTGGGCTCCATGATCAGGCTCCAAGGCCCGCAGCGGGTTGCACAGAGGGGGCAGGGCGCGCGCCCTTGATCTGTTTCCAGGAATCGGCCACCGGTTCGATCAGGCGGGCCACCTCGGCCAGCGCCTCCTCGTCGTTGCGCAGGTTGGCGTGCGTCAGCCGCACGATGCTGTAGTCGTACAGGTTGCGCAGGTTGGCCGCCACTTCACCGCCGTCGCGCATGTTCAGGCCCGCCTTCAGGCCTTCTTCGAGAATGCGCACGGCCTTGCCGATGGCCACCCCTTTGGCCGCCACATCCTGGCGTGCCAGGCCGCCGCGTGCCGTGGCAATGGCCTGCAGCAGCCCGTCGAACAGCAGCCCGACCAGGTGGTGCGGGTCTGCACCCTGTACGCTGGTCTCGGTGGCCACACGCTGGTAGGCCGATGCGGCGCGTGATGTGACAGAGGTAAACATGGTGTCCATTCCTTGTGTCTGATGCCTTTTAGTATCGGCAACCGGGCTGTGGACTGAAGTGTTCCGAACCGGTAAATAGAGGGCGAACACAGCAGCTGATCAGAGCGGGCGGGCAGTTGGCCGAGGGCGTCACCTGCTCTTGTTCCAGATGGCGATCTGCTGTGACACAAAAGCGCCCAGCCCGTTGAGCCGGCCCACGTTGGCGTCCATGGCGTTGTACTGGGCCAGCAGCCGCACCTCGAAGCGGGCGGCGCGCTCGTTCACCCGTTCCTGCTCCACGCCATTGCGCTTGATGGAGGCCTGGAGGGCATTGGTCTTGTTGTCCATCAGGCCCTCGGCGGCCAGCAGGCCGTCGGCAAAGGCCTTCACCTTCAGGCCGAAGCCGCGGGCCGTCTGGTCGGTGCTGGTGGTGGTGAAGAGGGCCTTCACGCCCTCGAAATTGGACAGCGCCTCATCGAGTTTGCTGGCCTTGATCTCCAGCCGGCCACCGGACTTGACCTCGATGCCCACGTCGGAGAGGCGCTCGAACGGCGTGCTGGCCGTCACCGAGCGCATCATGGACTGCAAGGCGTTCTGCAGCCCGACGGCGGTGGAATCGCCCTGCAATGCGCCCGCGGTCTTGCTGCTTTCGTCGTAGCGCGTGGCGGTGGCCAGTGTGGTGGAAAGCGTGTTGTAGGCGTCCACAAAGCCCTGGATGGCTTTCTTCGCCGCGTCCAGATCGGTCTTCACCTCGATCTCCACCGGCGCCGTGGTCACCTGCGAGAGTTGCAGCGTGAGGCCGGGCAGGGTGTCGGTCAACCGGTTGCTGGCGGTGCTGATGGCCACCCCGTTCACGGTGGCCAGGGCGTTCTGCCCGGCCTGGGTTTGTCCCATGCCGCTGCCGCTGCCGGGGTTGAAGGCCAGGCGCCCCAGGTCGTTGCCGTCGGCCGGATCGGCATCCACCACCGAGACACGGAACCCATTGGCTTCGCCGGTTTCAGATGAGCGCAGCAGCAGGCGTTCACCCGACGCGTCGCGCAACACGGTGGCGCTCACGCCGGCCCCGGCTTCGTTGATCTTGGCCGCGATGGCCGAGAGCGAGTCCTGCCCGGCTTCAATCGTCACGTTCACCGCTGTGGCGCCACCCGCTGCAAAGCTGCCGCCCGCCCAGCTGCCCAGTTCGATGGTCAGCGTGCCGCTGCCCATGGCGCTGCCCGTGGGCACGGCCACCGAGGCCGCCGACTGCGCCTTGGCCAGCTGCTGCACCTCCAGGGAGACGGACGTGGCTTGTGTGCCGGCCGCTGCGGTCACGCCCACGGCCGCGGGGTTGGACGAACTGGCCGTGGCCGCGTTCCAGCCGCTGGCGGTGGAGAGCTTGGCGGCCGCGTCGCCCAGGGTCGCCACCTGCGACTTGATGGTGCCGTAGGTGGACAGCTTGGTCTGGAACGATGAGGCCTGCGTCTGCAGCTGCTTGAGGGGGGCTTTTTCCAGTGCCACCAGCTGCCTGACGATGCCCTGCACGTCCAGACCGCTGCCGATGCCGGGGGAAGAGATGGTGGCCATGGCCGCTCCTTGTCAGATGTCCAGTGCCCCGGCGCCCGCACACCCGAACGGTGAGCAGGCCTGCCATGAAGGGTCGGGATGGACGCACCACACGCGCTTCGCATGCGGTCTGTGCATCCCGCCAACCGCGTGTTGGCGTGAGCGCGGCGAGACCCGGGGCCTCGCTGCCCTGGCATGGCGCGGGCCTTGCAGCACAGTGCCCTGCCAGTGGTCTGCTGCAATCAGCGCAGCAGGGACAGCACGCCCTGGGGCAGCTGGTTGGCCTGGGCGATCATGGCGGTGCCGGCCTGCTGCAGCACCTGGCCGCGCGAGAGGTTCGACGTTTCCACCGCGAAGTCCGCGTCCATGATGCGACCGCGTGCTGCGGCCTGGTTCTCGGAGGCGATGCGCAGGTTGCTGACCACCGACTCAAAACGGTTTTGCACGGCACCCAGGGTCGCACGGTTGGTGTTTAGGGTTTCGAGCGCAGTGTCAATGGCGCCCATGGCGGTGGTGGCATTGGCGGCAGTATCGATACTGCCGGTGATGGTCGATGCGGCGACTGCGGCGATATTGATGACGTCCGTGGAGTCGGCCCCCACTTGAATGGCCTTGGCGGCGCCGAAGACGACTTCACCGTTGAATTTGGTGGTGCCCAGCCGTGTGACTTCGGCCGTGAGCTCCGTGAATTCCGCATTCAGGTTGGTGCGGTCTGCGGTCACGTTGGTGCCGCTGGCGCTTTGCACGGCGAGTTCGCGCATGCGTTGCAGGGCGTCGGCGACTTTGCCTAGGGCACCGTCGGCCGTCTGGGTAAAGGAAATCGCATCGTTCGAGTTGCGGATCGCCACATTCATGCCGCGCACCTGCGAGTCCATGCGGGTGGCAATGGACAGACCGGCGGCGTCGTCTTTGGCGCTGTTGACGCGCAGGCCCGACGACAGGCGCTGCATGGAGGTGGACAGGGAGCCCGTCGATGCAGACAGGTTGCGCTGCGCATTGAGGGACTGCATGTTGGTGTTGATGGTGCTCATCGTGAACTCCTAAAAAAGTGAACTGAAAAATCCGGCATTGCTGCCCATCTCAACGCCAGCCCGGGGGGCTGGCCGCCATGACCGGAGCCTGCTGCGTCGAACGCGAAAGGGGCCGGGGGACCGCTGACCGTCACTCGCCGCTGCTGCTTGCCGGACGACGAACTTTTCTTAGAAGTTCGTTGAGTTCTTTTTCGGTGGCCCCGGCCTATTCTTTAGCGATCACTTGTAAAGAGTCGTCGCGATAAGACCGACTTCTGTGCCGTTGTTCCCACGCTTGGGGTCTGGCTAAGGACACCCCTGAACCGCGCCCTGCACGGCCCACCGGAGGCGTCGGGGGCCGTCACGGCCGCCGCGCGCGCTCCGCGCCACCGTTACACGGGCTGAAGGAGGAATAGAACCAAGGTTGTAGGCAATACGCTGACAAGCGGCGTGCGATGCGCTGACAGTTCAAACAGGCGTTCGCCGATTCAAGTTTTCCACACACTCGACACAATTGAACACATCGAATCAGCGCACACAGGCAACCCGCCCAGATCGCTGACAACCCACAAGGAGTACCCCATGGACAGCGAACAACTTCTGGCCGAGATCCGCGAAGCCAACCTCACCTACCTGATGCTGGCGCAGAACCTGATCCGAAAAGACCGTGCCGAAGCGCTGTTCCGCCTGGGTATCACCGAAGAGTCCGCTGACCTGCTGGGCATGCTGACCACCGCGCAGCTGCTGAAGATTGCGTCGAGCAACATGCTGCTGTGCCGCTTCCGTGTGGACGACGACCTGGTGTGGAACCTGCTGACCAACCACAACGTGAAGAAGGTGGACAACAGCACCACCACCCAGTTGCACGCCAGCATCCTGATGGCTGGGCGGTTTGCCGAGTCGATGGCCACGAGCTAAGGCTCCCCCGCAGCCAAGGGAATCCCCCCGCGCCGCCTGCGGCGTCACCCCCCAGGGGGCGGCGCCTGCGGCCCGGCAGAGCCGGTTCCGCGGCGCCCTGGTAGCAGACACCTCTTCCCCCTGGAGTTTTTCATGGCCACCCCCAAAAGCATCCTGAACGAATCGCGCGACATTGAGCGTGCGGTGGCCCTGATTCAGCTGGGCGCTCGCCTGCAGGTGCTGGAGTACGAAACCAGCCTGTCGTACGAGCGCCTGCTGCGCCTGTACAAGGAAGTGGCGGGCA
>JAGXRS010000060.1 GCA_018335615.1 Hydrogenophaga sp.
CTTCTTCCACCGCGATCTCGTCAAACGGGTTCATGCTCATCTTGACGTTGGCAATGTCCACACCGCTGCCGTCGCTCTTGACGCGCACCTTGACGTTGTAGTCCACCACGCGTTTGACGGGGACGAGAATTTTCATACATCCATTTCGTTGATCAAGAAAAAAAGGCCGCCCGATATGACGGGCGGCCAGCCACCTTGGGAAAAAATGGCTACCCCAGGCGCTTCATCAGAAACTGTGTTTGATGCCTGCGATGTAGGTCAGCCCCGTTTCGTCCCTGCTGGGCGTGTCTGAGCTGACTTTGCCCGTTTCGGCAAACAGCATCGTGCGTTTGCTCAGGCTGTACTCGCCACCCAAAGCCACCGCCGAGGTACGCGCCCCACCCTTGAATTTCTGGTTTTCGTAGCCAAGCTTGAGGCGAGCGACACCGCTCAGAGGCACTCGAACAGCGGCGCTCCAGCGGTCGGACTCCGCTGTGGTGCCGTACGCATCCACATGCGAATACGTCAAACCCGCCCTTGCCACACCAAAATCGTAGGCACCCCCAACCGTCAGCACATCCTTGCCCTCCAGGTTGTCCTTGGCAGAAGGGCCCGCGCCGGCATTTTTGGTGATGCCCAGACCCAGGGCCAGCGGACCCGCCTTGTAACGCAAAGCCAGTTCGGTGGTGTTGACCTTCTTGCTCGCCATGGACGCTTTGGGCACAAAAGCGAGGCCTGCAACAAATCCCTTTATCTCTGGCGTCTCGTACATCAGCATGCCGTTGTAGCGCGTAGACGCATCCAGCGGGCCACCAAAGACGGAGGTTCCCAAACCCAGCGGTATGTAGACATCCAGGGACGGGCGCAGCAGGCTGTCCACGGGGCCCCAGAAACGGCCCATGGAAACGGCGCCGAACGAACCCGACAGGCTCAACCGGGTGTTGGCAAAGTGGTCGTGACCAGCACCCGTTGAACCATCGGTCGGGTTGAAGCGGTAGTTCAGGAGCGCACTGGCTTTGAGACCGCTACCGAGATCTTCGAGCGCTCGAAAGGTGATGTGGCTGCCGCCTGCGTCGAGGTTTTCGAGACTGTTTCTGGAGGGGGTGCCGTTGGCTTTGGCAGATGCATGTTTCAGCCCAATCACAACGCCGCCAGAGATGGTGGCATTCGATTGGGCCAGAGCGGCATAGGAGGCCAAAATGGCCACGGTGGGAACCAAGTACTTCTTCATATGATGTTTGTCTCCTGCTGTTAAATGAGGTCGATGTCGAGGGAGATCGAGCGTCTCAAGATGGTCGTGTTGCTTCACATTGCTTTGGTGTCACCCTCCTCTGTTGCCGCTCCTGTATTGACCGTTTACGCCTTCTCCGCAGCCGCAATGAAACGACGGAATGTCCGTCTTTCAGCGCCGCTATCTGCCAGCAAAACGGGCCTTGCGCTTCTCCTGAAAAGCCAGCCGTCCCTCAACAAAGTCCTCGCTCATGGAGGTCAGGGCCTCCCGTTCACGCATGGCCTCGAGGTTGGCCTGACCACCAGCCATCTCATTCAAGGACTGTTTGGTCGCCTGCACAGCCAGCGGGGCCAGATCGACGATCTCCCCGACCAGCTGGTGCACGGTGGCGCCAAGGTCGTCCGGGCCTACCAGGGCTTCGAAACACCCCATGCGCTGCAACATCTCGGCGGTGAAGGGGCGCGCCGTCAGAAACGCGCGTTTGGCGCCCGACAGGCCCAGCCGTGCCACGTAGCGCTGTAGGCCACCCGGGTAGTAATGCAGGCCCAGCGCGGTGGCGGGCATGCGAAATTCGGTGCCGGTCAAGCCAACGCTGAGGTCGCACGCCAGCATCAGGTCGGTGGCACCGCCGTACACGCTGCCGTTGAGCGCGCACACGGTGATCGGCCGCAGCGACGCCAGGGCGTTGGCCACCCGCTCGAACAGCTGGGGGTCGCTGCCTTCGTCGCCGAAATTGCCCAGGTGGTAGCCGGCACAAAACACCGGGCGAGGCTGCCCCTGGGTGTTGGCGGTGAGCACCAGCACCCGGATGGCCAGGTCGGCGTTGATCCGTTCGAACTGCTCCAGCAGACTGCGCAGATCGCCGGCTTCCAGGCGGTTGCGGTGGGCGGGGCGGTTCAGCGTGAGGGTGGCCACACCACCGTCCACGGACAGCAAAGGCGCAGAAGGGGGATTGGTGGGCGAATCGGTCACAGGGGCTCCTTGGCTCATGGCATTGGCGTGGGTCACTGCCAGCCGTACACCGACAGGGTGGTTTCGCCGGCTTCCAGGCGGCGCAAAATAGCGGCCTCCTCGGCTTCTCGCCGCTCGCCGGCAGCCACCACCTCGGCGGCGCGGGCCTGGGGAATGGCGACCACGCCGTCGGCGTCGCCCACAATCAGATCGCCGGCCTGCACCACCACGTGGCCCATGGTCACCGGGTGGTTGATCCAGCCGATGGCGCCGAAGTCTTTACCGGTGCCCTGGATGCACAGGCCGCGTGAAAACACCGGGAAGCCGATCTCGCCCAGCAGCACGCCGTCGCGCACGCAGCCGTCGATCACCAGGCCCGCCATGCCGCGCACCTTGGCCATGGTGGTCATGATCTCGCCCCAGTAACCGTGCTCGTGGGCGCCGTTGGCAAACACCACCATCACGTCACCGGGCTGCGCGATGTCCAGCGCGCGGTGCAGCCACAGGTTGTCGCCGCCCGGGGAGTGCACGGTGAGGGCCGAGCCGGCGCAGCGGAACTGCGGCGCCACCGGCTTGATGGCCGAGGGAAAAGCGCCGATCTTCTTCGCGGCTTCGTGCAGCGTGGCGGTGGGCAACTGGGCGGCGGCGGCCACCAGCGCGGGGCTCAGGCGTGGGAAGTCCCGGCGCGTGGTCAATGCAGCGTCGTGTTTTTTCATGTGGCCTCGCGGGTCTGGAGCTGGTGGTACTTGAACTGCTGGCGCGCTTCGTCCAGGCGCACACCGCTGCGCGCGGTTTCGCGGATCTTGTTTTCAGCCGCTTCAATTTCTTCGGCAATCGCCAGCACCCGGTCTTCGTGCTCCTTGGGGATCACCACCACGCCGTCGGTGTCGCCTTTGAGGATGTCGCCCGGCGCCACCCGGGCGCCGCCGATGTTGACGGGGATGCCCGTGGCTTCCACCTGCACGCGGTCCTTGCCGGTGCGCATCCAGTTGTCGATGGAGAACACCGGGTAGCCCAGCGACAGACACAGGTGCGTGTCGCGGTTGATGCCGTTGATCACCGTGCCGGCAATACCGCGGCGATGGGCGATTTCGGTCAGGATGTCGCCCCAGACGGTGGCGTCTTCGCGGCCGTTGTTGTCCAGCACGATCACGCTGCCGGGCGCCACGTCGTCGATGTAATCGCCCACCGTGCCACACGGCTTGGCGGCCGGGCCGTACTTCAGCGTCCAGGCCCGCCCGGCCATGCGGAAGTTCACGTCGCGCGGCTTGATCTTGTAGCACTGGCCCACGATGCCCAGCCGGTCCAGGGCGTCGGACAGGGTCGGCGTGTCCAACCGGGCGGCGCGCGCCACGTTGTTGTCTGTTTCACTCATTCAAAGGCTCCTGTTGGCTGCACAACGGGTGTGCGAAGGGATGTCAAACCGGGGATGGCGCCGCAGGGGGCGCGGGGGATTACGTGTTCAGCATGAGCTCGTAGTTGCCACCCATGACCTCGCCGATCGGCGTGCCCGCCAGAATTGCCTTGGCCATGGCAGCCTCTTTGGCCACGATCATTTCAGCGGCTTCCAGCACGCGCTGAATGTCGGCGGCGGCGATGAAGATCACCGCGCTGCGGTCGGCCAGCACGTAGTCGCCCGGCTGCACCACCACCTCGCCGCCTTGCGCCGCGCCAATGGTCACCGGCACCTGCACGCCCAGCTCCACCACCCGCCCGCGCGCGGTGCGCGAGGTCAGGCTGCGGCTGAACACCGGGAATTCGTAGGCCATGGCTTCATCCACGTCGCGCAAGGGTCCATCGGCCACCACACCGGCCACGCCGCGCACCTTGGCGCCCAGCGTGAGCAGGCCGCCCCAGCAGCCGGCTTCCAGGCCCGAGCGCTGCTCGACCACGATCACGTTGTCGGTGTCCGACTGTTCAATGGCGGTGCAGCCGAGGTGCCGGGCCGGGCCGGGCGGTGGCTGGCCAGGGCCCACTTTCATGGTGACGGCGCGCCCCGCAATGCGGCCCCCGCCGCTGCGCTGGGTGAGGCCGGTGACCACACCGGGCAGTTGCAGTTTGTCCAGGGCATCGGACACGGCGCAGGCGTCGAGCCGGCGCAGGCGTTGAACTTCAGGGTCGGTCATGGTTGTCATTCCTGTGATGTGTTGTGCTAAAGCGCGTGAGGCGGCTCCAGCCCAGAAACACCGCGGAACCGGCTTTGCCGGGCCGCAGGTGTTGCCCCCCTTGCAGGGGGGTGGCGCCGAAGGCGACGCGGGGGGTCATGTCAATGTCTTCCAAGCGGCAAAGGCCAGCCCGGTGCCGGTCAGTGCCGGGCTGCGGTAGCCGGGGACGTAGTCGATCCATTCGAAGTCGAGGTCCCGCGCCATCTCGCCCACCACCAGCCAGTTGCGGATTTCCGAGCTGCCGGCCTGCAGCAGCCTGGGGTCGAGCGCGGCCAGCGTGGCGCTGTCCTTGTGACGGATCGCGGTGATGACCTGCTGGTCCAGCGCCTCGTCCACCACGAAGTGGCTCAGGCCACCCGAGGCGATCACGCCCACGCGCAGGTCTTGCGGCCAGGCCGCGATCAGTTCGCGCAGCGCCGCACCCAGCGCCACGCAGCGACGCGGCGTGGGCTGGTTGGGCGGGTCGAAGGTGTTGAGGATCACCGGGATCACCGGCAGCACCTGGTCTTTGAGCAGACGTCGGTGGATGAACTGGAAGGCGTGGCCTTCGAACTGGCCGCGCTCCAGGCCGTCCATGGCGGCGATGTCAAAGTCGCGGTCGCACAGCTGGCGGATCAGCCACTCGGCCAGGTCGCTCTGGACCGGGTACTCGCGGTCCGCCTCGGGCTCGTGGCGCCACATGCGCGCCGACTTGACCCAGCTGTCGCCGGGCGAGGCCGGCTCGCGCGCGGTGTTGCGGATGGTCTCGCCGTAGTAGATGGCAAAGGCCGGGTTGTTGGTGGTGCGAAACAGCTCGGTCTGGTCGTCGCCCACGATCAGCAGCACGTCCAGCCGGGCGTCGCGGATGCGCTGGCTCAGCTGCTCCATGGCGGCCTCGGCGGCATCAAAGCGTTCGCCCATTTTCTCGGGCGTGACCATGGCTTCGGTGCCCGCGGGTGCTGCGGCCAGCAGGGCGTCGTAGTCGGTCTTGTTGCCGTGCTTGTCGTAGTAGTGCACGTTTTTCGGGTCGATGGCACGAAACCCGTGTTGCCAGTCCTCGCGCTGCGAGACCAGCATGATGCTGTGGGAAGAGCCGAAGGCGGCTACAAGTTGTGCCATGGGGCAGCCTTTACAAAAACATCAGACAACAAACTGGGCGCGCAGCTCGGCGATGCGCTCGGGGCTGTAGCCCAGGCCGCTCAGAATGGCCTCGGTCTGGTCGCCCTGGTGCGGCGCGGGCTGCAGCGGCCCCTCGGCGCGCGGGTAGCGCGAAAACTGCATGGGCAGACCCACGACCTCGATGTCGCCCAGTTCCGGGTGGTGCATGGGGCGGGCAATGCCCAGGTGCCTCACCTGCGGGTCCGCAAACATGTGGTCCACGGTGTGGATGGGGCCGCAAGGCACCCCGGCCTTGAGCAGGCGCTCGGTCCAGTCGGCCGTGGTGCGGGTCTTGAACGCGGCGCCGATGGCGGCGTTCACACGGGCGCGGTTCTGCACGCGCTCGGGGTCGGAGCCAAAGCCGGGTTCGTCGATCAGCGGCGCCACATCGAGCGCCACGCACAGGCGCCTCCACATGGTCTGGCCGATGGCAGCCAGGTTGATGAAGCCGTCGCTGGTGGCGAAGACCCCGGTGGGCACGGTCAGCGGGTGCTCGTTGCCGGTGGACTTGGGCACCTTGCGGTCGATCAGCCACTGCGCGGCCTGGAAGTCGAGCATGGCGATCTGCGATTCGAGCAGCGAGGTCTGCACCCACTGGCCCTCGCCCGACACCTCGCGCTCCAGCAGCGCGGCCATGATGGCCTGGGCGCAGAAGTGGCCCGAGCACAGATCGGCGATCGGGATGCCCACGCGCATGGGCCCGTCTTCGGGCTTGCCGGTGAGGCTCATCAGCCCGCCCATGCCCTGGGCGATGGAGTCGAAGCCGGGCCAGTTGGCGTAGGGGCCGTCCTGGCCAAAACCCGAGATGCTGGCGTACACCAGCCGGGGGTTGATGGCGCGCAAATCGTCTGGACCAATGCCCAGGCGGTACTTCACGTCGGGCCGGTAGTTCTCGATGAACACGTCGGCGGTTTTCACCAGTTCCCGCAGAATGGCCAGCCCCTCGGGCTCCTTCATGTTGAGGGTCAGGCTTTCCTTGTTGCGGTGCAGGTTTTCGTAGTCGGCGCGGTTGTGGTCGCGCCCGCCGATCATGTCGTCCCCACCGGGCGCACCGGGCGGAATTTCGAGCTTGATGACGCGCGCGCCCAGGTCGGCAAACGTGCGGATGGCGGTGGGGCCGGCGCGCACGCGGGTGGCGTCCAGGATGGTGAAGCGCGACAGCGGGCCTTTGCGCGCAGCGGTCGGTTCGATGGGGGTGTCGAGGGTCGTCATGCAGTGCTTTCAGGCGAGCGTGAACATGGGCACGGCGTGGCCGCCTTCGCTGGGCTTGAACACCACGCGAACAGGCTGGCCAATGGCAAGCGTTGCCGGATCGCAGTCCACCAGGTTGGTCATCAACGTGACGCCTTCGGCCAGCGTGACGAAGGCCAGCGTGTAGGCCGCCTCGCCCTTGCCCATGGTGCTGAAGGAATAGACGGTGCCGGTGCCGGCGGCCTGCAGCCACACGGTGTCGGCGCTGAGGCAGTGCGGGCAGATGTCGCGCGGGTAGTGGTGCACTTCGCCGCAGGCCTTGCACTGTTTGACCAGCAGACGGCCTTCGTCGGCCGCCGTCCAGTACGGCAGGGATTCGGGCAGCACGCGCGGTGCCGGGATCTTGCGCGGGCCGGCGGCGGGCGCGGGCGGGCGGGCGGGTTTGTCTTGCATGGTGTCAGGGGAGCTCATGGTGTTCAGACCCTTTCCAGAATCAGGGTGGCGGCGGTGTGGCGCGAGGCCAGCGCACCGCCAATGCCGCTGGCCAGGGCCAGGGCGCAGTTGGGCACCTGTACGGCGGGATGGGCTTCACCGCGCAGCTGGCGCACGGCCTCGATGACCTTGGTGATGCCGCCCCGGTTGGCCGGGTGGTTGTTGCACAGGCCGCCGCCGTCGGTGTTAAAGGGCAGCCTGCCCACCCCCGAGATGAGGTTGCCGTCCATCACGAACCGGCCACCCTCGCCTTTTTTGCAAAAGCCCAGGTCTTCCAGCTGCATCAGCACGGTGATGGTGAAGCTGTCGTAGAGCGAGGCGTACTGGATGTCGGCCGGCGTGAGGCCGGCTTCGGCAAACGCCATCGGACCGGACCAGGCGGCGGCAGAAAAGGTCAGGTCCATGCGGCCACCCATGCCGTGTTTGGGCGCTTCACCAGTGCCGCGCACCATGACCAGTGGGCGTCCGCTATTGCGCGCCAGTTCGCGGGCAATTTCGGGCCGCGCCACGATCAGCGCACCCCCGCCGTCGCTCATGACGCAGCAGTCCAGCCGGTGCAGTGGATCGCTCACCATGGGGGAATTCACCACGTCCTCGACCGAGACCACATCGCGCAACATGGCGTGTGGGTTGTGCTGAGCGTGGTGCGAAGCGGCCACCTTGATCCAGGCCAGTTGCTCGGACGTGGTGCCGAACTCGAACATGTGGCGTCTGGCCACCGCCGCGTACAGGTTTTGCGTGGCCGGGCCGTAGGGCAGCTCAAAGGCCAGTTCCGGCGCGTCGGGGTCGGGCGGGCGCAAGGCCAGCGGCGACTTGCCACCCTTGCCTTCTTTGGCAGCCGCCTGGGCTGCGGCCATCTGGGCGCGCGGGCGGCCCGCCAGCGTGATCAGCGCCACGTTGCAGCGGCCCGCCGCAATGGCCTCGGCGGCGTGCGCCACATGCAGGATGGGCGCGGAGCCACCGCACTCGGTGGAGTCCACATGGCGCAGCTTCAGGCCCAGGTACTCGGCCACGGTGGTGGTGCCCAGGCCGGGCGCGTCGCCGGCGCAGAAGTAGCCGTCGATGTCGCTTTTGGACAGGCCGGCGTCGTCCAGCGCGCCCTTGGCCACGTCGGCGTGCAGGCGCACCACGGACAGATCGTCCGCCTTGCGCGTGGGATGTTCGTAGGCGCCCACGATGTAGGCAGAACCGTTCAGACTCATGGTGACTTCCGTTGCTTGGTGGGGGTGGGAAACTGCCCCGCAGCCCCCGGGCCCACAGCGTCGCGAAGGACGCCGGGGAGACGCTTTACTGGGCGGGCGTAAAACCAGTGGCCTTGATGACCGGACCCCAATAGGCCAGTTCTTTGCGCTGCATGCGGTCCATCTCTGCCGCAGGCCGGAAGTCGGGATGCAGCGTGGCCCGGTCCAGAATCTCGCGCACCTCAGGCAGACCCAGCGCGTACTTCAGGGCGTTCTGCACCTGGTCCAGCTTGGCCTTGGGCGTGTTGGCCGGTGCCCACATACCGGTCCAGGCGTCGCCAGTGTCGACGTCAATGCCCTGCTCCTTCAGCGTCGGCACGTCGGGCATCATGGGCGAGCGCTGGGCGCCAAAGACGCCGACCATGCGCACCCGGCCCGTTTTGTGGTGCGGAAGGATGTCGCCCGCCGTCATGATGGCCGCCGGCACCTGGCCTCCGAGCAAGTCGTTCACCACCGGGCCATTGCCGCGGTAAGGGATGACCTGCAAGTCCACGCCAGCGGCCTTGCCCAGCTGCACACCGCTGAAGTGGGTATGCCCACCCGCACCGGCGGATCCGAAGCTGCTGTCTTTGGCGCTGCCGTTGGACTTCACCCACGCGATGTATTCTTTGGCCGTCTTCACGCCGGTGTACTGAGCCACCGCCAGCGCCAGGGGGTAGGACACGATGACGCCCACAGGGGCAAAGTCTTTCAGCATGTCGTACCGGAGCGTCTCGGGCGGGTACAGCAGGGCCTGAAACACGGGCGTTGCATTGGGCGCAATCATGTAGGTGAGCCCGTCGGGTGCGCTGGTCTTCAGTGATTGCGCGGCCAGCCGGCCACCCGCACCGGGCTTGTTCTCCACGATGATGGGTTGCTTGAGCACCACGGACATCTTGTCGGCCAGCACACGGGCCACCGTGTCGGTGGAGCCACCTGGGGGGAAGCCCACCAGCAACTTGATCGGGGGCTTGTCCTGCGCCTGAGCACCGAGCCCCAGGCCCAGCAGGGCAGCGGCCATCGCGGCCGTGAAAGTCTTGCGGTTCATCATGCTTGTCTCCTTGTGATTGAAATAACGGCTGAAAAGAACTCACCTCGCACGGCCTGCGACCCCGCCCTC
Organism: Hydrogenophaga sp.; assembly: GCA_018335615.1. Lineage (GTDB taxonomy): Bacteria > Pseudomonadota > Gammaproteobacteria > Burkholderiales > Burkholderiaceae_C > Hydrogenophaga. Next base: position 9,487 of record JAGXRS010000060.1, read on the forward strand.
ACACCCGTTGCAGGTGCCAGGCGGCGTCGCCGAACAGTTGCCCCATGACCATCAGGCGCTTGACGCAGTGGCTGACGCGGCATTCGTCGGTCATACCCATGGCGCCGTGCATCTGAATGGCCGCCAAGCCCAGCTGGCGGCCTTGTTGGCTCATCAACACCTTGGCCGCCGACACCAGGCGCCGGCGTTGAACCGGCTCGTCCATTTCAACGGCCATGGCGGCGGCGCAGGCCATCGACTTGAGCTGCTCCAGCGCAATGGCCATGTCGGCCACGCGGTGCTGCAGCACCTGAAATTTCGCCAGTGGCGCGCCGAACTGCTTGCGGGTGCGCAGGTGCTCGGCGGTGTGCACCAGCAGCGCGTCCACCACGCCCACGGTCTCGGCGCACAGGGCGGCAATGGCCGCGTCCAGCACTGCTTCCACCGCATCGGCCGCCTCACCGGGCGTGCCCAGCACGCCGTCGGGTGCCACCACCACCTCGGTCAGCGAGACGTGGGCCGCACGGCGTCCGTCCAGCGTGTCGTGACCACGCACCTGAACCCCGGGAGCGGCGGCGTCCACGGCGAACACCGTCAGGCCCTGGCGCTCGTCGCCCTGGCCGGCGGTGCGTGCCACCACCAGCAGCAGGTCGGCGGTGTCGCCATGCAGCACGCCGGTCTTGCGGCCGTTGAGCACATGGCCGTCGGGTGTGGCGCGGGCTTGCAGCGCCACGCGCTGCCAGTCGTAGCGGGCGCCGTCTTCGTACAGGGCCACGCTGGCCTGCCGCTCGCCGCTGGCCAGGGCCGGCAGCCAGCGCTGTTGCTGTTCGGGCGAGCCCAGGCGCATGAGCAACTGGCCGGCCATGACGGTGCTGGCCACAAAGGCGCCGCCGCCCAGCGCGCGCCCCAGCTCCTGGGCCACCAGCATCACCTCCACCGGGCCTTGCTCGCTGCCACCGGCCTCGGCCGGGAAGGGCAGGCCCAGCAGGCCCAGCTCGGCCATGCCCGCCCAACGGGCCCGGGCTTGCGCGGGGGTTTCGGCGTTGCCCCGGTGTTCCACCGGGTATTCGCCGTCGCAAAAGCGTTGCACCGCAGCGCGCAGCGCCAGGTGGTCGTCGTTCAAAGAGAAATCCATTGCGTGTCCTTGGGTATCCAGCCGTGATGGGGGCTCAGCCGCTCAGAAGGCGTCGAGCGTGGCCCGGGCAATCAGGTTGCGCTGCACCTCGTTGGTCCCGCCGTAAATCGTCAGCTTGCGGGCGTCGAGGCAGTTCGCGGCCAGAGCCACCAGGGTGGGGTCGGTGACCGCTTCGTCCAGGTGTTCCAGGCTTTGCGCTTCGAGCGAAAACGGCACCGCATCGGGCCCGGCAATGTCCACCAGCGCCTCGAAGATGGCCTGGCGCAGTTCGGTGCCGCGCACCTTGAGCATCGACGCCTCCACGCCCGGCGTGCGGCTTTGCTGGTGGGCGCTGAGCAGGCGCAGGGCGGTGAATTCCAGTGCCATCAGTTCCACGTCGAACTGGGCCAGCCGCGCCTGCAGCACCGGGTCGTCGCCCAGGCCTTGCTGCTGCGCCAGCTGGTGGGCGCGGGCCAGCTGCTGCTTGCACGAACCGATACCGGCAATGCCGGTGCGCTCGTGGCCCAGCAGGTACTTGCCGTACGACCAGCCCTTGTGCAGCTCGCCCACCAGGTTCTCCACCGGCACGCGCACGTTGTCGAGGTAGCACTCGTTGAGGTCGGTGCCGCCTTCGAGCATGCGGATCGGGCGCACGGTGAGGCCGGGCGAGGCCATGTCGATCAGCAAAAAGGAAATGCCTTCCTGCGGTTTGCTGGCGTGGGGATCGGTGCGCACCAGCGCAAACATCATCGAACACCAGTGGGCGTAGGAGGTCCAGACTTTGTGGCCGTTGACCACGAAGTGCTGGCCGTCGGGCTCCAGCACGGCGGTGGTGCGCACGGCGGCCAGGTCGGAGCCGGCGCCCGGCTCCGAGAAGCCTTGCGCCCACCAGGTGTTGCTCTGGCGGATGTCGGGCAGGTAGTGGCGCTTCTGCTCCTCGGTGCCGAATGCGTGCAGCACCGGCCCCAGCATCTGGATGCCACTGGCGATGATGCGCGGCGCACCACCCAGCAGGGTTTCCTCGTCGAAGATGTAGCGCTGCACATGGTTCCAGCCGGGGCCGCCGTGCTCGACCGGCCAGCCCGGCGTGAGCCAGCCCCGGGCTTCCAGGATGCGGAACCAGGTCACGTAGTCGGCGTGTTCCAGGCGCAGGCCCAACTCCACCTTGCGCCGGATGTCGGCCGGCAGCTTGTCTTTGACGAAGGCGCGCACTTCCAGGCGAAAGGCTTCGTCGGCAGCGGAAAACTGAAGTTTCATGGTCGTGTGTCTCAGGCGGCGGTGGCCACCACCAGCGCGTCCAGCGCCAGCACGGGCCGTGCAGAGCCGGCGGGGTAAGCCACCAGGGGGTTGATGTCGATTTCGGTGATGGCCGGGTTGGCGCGCATCTGGGCACCCACCTGCGCGACCACCTGGGCAATGGCGTGCAGGTCCACACCCGCTGCGCCGCGAACGCCTTGCAGTACCACGGCGGCCTTGAGGCGGCCCAGCTCCACCACGATGTCCTCCACGGCCATGTCGGCCGGAATCAGGCGCACGTCCTTGAGCGCTTCAATCCAGATGCCGCCCAGGCCCACCAGCACCACGGGGCCCCAGTCGGCGTCGCGTTTGGCGCCCACCACCAGCTCCAGCCCGCGCGGCCCCATGGCCTCGACCAGGGCGCCGTCCAGCACCAGATCGGGCCGGTGGCTGGCCACACTGGCGTGCAGCCGCGTCCAGCCGGCACGCAGGGCGGCCTCGTCGGCCAGGCCCACCAGTACGCCGCCCACGTCGCTCTTGTGTGGAAGATCGCTGGCCTGCGCCTTGAGCACCACGGGGTACCCAATGTCCGTGGCGATGCGCGCGGCCTCGTCGGCGCTGGTGGCCAGCGCGCCCCGGGGGACCGCCAGGCCAGCCCGGGCCAGCCAGGCCTTGCCCTGGTATTCCGCAAAAATGCCGTTGGGCGGCACCGCGCCCGGCAAGGGCAGCGCCGGCGGCAGGCTGCGGGTGGCGCGGTCGGCGCGCTGCAGAGCTTCGCCGTAGGCGGCCACCTGGCGCAGGGCACGCAGGGCGCGGTCAGCCGAGCGGAACAGCGGCACCCCGCTGGCGGTGATGGCCTCGGTGAAGAACGGCTCCACGGCGCTGCCGTCGCCGGTGAGCACCAGCACGGCGGGCTTGGTGGCACTCGCGATGGCCGGCACGATGTGCTCGGCCTTGTCACGCTGTGCCATCACCGGACCGACCGGAATGGCCAGCACCAGGTTGCCAATGCGCTCATCGTCCAGCAGGGTCAGCAACAGCTCACCGATCAGGCCCGGCTGGCGCACGCCGATGGTGGTGTAGTCGAGCGGATTTTCCGGCACCGCGTAGGCCGGCAGCAGCTCGGTGAGTTTCGCGACAGTCGGCGCGGTGAGTTCGGGCAGCGCCAGGCCGAGATCGTCGGCAAAGTCCAGCGCGATGTTTTTCATGGCGCCGGAACCGGTCATGAAGGCCGTGCCGCCCGCCGGGGGCTGCGGGTAGCGCAGCAAGATGGCGCTGGTGTCGAGCAGCTCGTCCAGCGACCCGACCACCACCACCGCCTCGCGCTGGAGCAGCGCGCTGGCGGTGGCGTGGTCGCCGGCCAGGGCGCCGGTGTGCGACTGCGCGGCCTCGCGGGCCCGGGCGCTGCGCCCCGGCATCAGCAACACCAGCGGCTTGCCCGCCGCGCGGGCCTGCGCGGCCAGCTGCAAAAACAGCTGCGGGCGGCGGATCTGCTCCACATACACCGTGATGACGCGGGTCTGCGCATCGCCGATGTAATGTGCCAGCACGTCTTCGACAGACACCGACACCTCGTTGCCGGTGGAAAACACCGACGTGACCGGCACGCCCCGCCCCAGGAATGCGTCGCGCAGGTTGGCGGCCATGAAGCCGCTTTGCGCCACCACGCCCACACCGGGGCGCTGCTCGCGCTCGCGCGCCGCCAGCGGCTCAAACGTGACGGGCACACCCGCGGTCAGGTTGGTGAAACCCATGCAGTTGGGCCCCACCAGCAGGATGCCCGCGGCCCGGGCGGCCTCGGCCAGCGCCTGCTGCCGGGCCTGGCCTTCCTCGCCCGCTTCCGCATAGCCCGAAGCAAACAGCACCGCCGCGTGGCAGCGACGCGCGGCCAGGGCCTGCACCGCGTCCATCACGCCGGACTCGGGAATCGCCAGCACCGCCAGGTCAATGCCCTCGGGCAGCGCGTCGACGGTCTTCACACACGGGCGGCCCTGAATTTCATCGCTGCTGCGGCTGACCAGGTGCAGTGTGCCGTCGTAGCCAAAGCGGTCCAGGTTGCCTTGCACAAAACCGCCGAAGGAACGGGGGTCGGCCGAGGCGCCCACGATCACGATGGAGCGCGGACGCAGGATCCGGTCCACCGGCAAAACCGCTGAAAAAGACGCTGAAGCGAACTGAGACATGCAAACAAGCCTTTCTGGTATGTCGAACCTGGCATCCAAGCGCACCAGCTGGTTCGTTATGACGCAGATTCTGGCATACATAAACAGTGCTTTCAATACACCAGGTTCGTTAAAATCGATCTTATAGGGTTTACACGGAGGCTCGTTTTCGTCACAAAACCAGGGCCTACAGACAAAATAGTCGAGGAATATCAAACACTTTTTTCGTGAAAACATCGTTTTTCTGCTGCAGACCAGCCAAGCTGGTTAGGATGAAAACGATCCGCTTGAGTCACTATCCCTGGCATTCATTTTTTTATTTCTTGCATACCACAACAACTTGGAGGTATATTTGCCATGCCCATGGAAAACCTTGAACACCTCGACCCCCTGACCGACGCTGATGCCGCGTTGCCGAGCGACGATGTGCGCCCGCGCGGCGGCCGTGCCAACGAGATCCGCAATGCACTGCAGGAGGAGATCGAAACCGGCAAGCTGCCCCCGGGCAGTGCACTGGACGAACGCGCACTGGCCGCGCGTTTCCAGGTGTCCCGCACCCCCGTGCGGGAGGCGCTGCAGCAACTCGCCGCCCGCGATCTGGTGCGCATTGCGCCGCGCCAGGGCATGTCGGTGGCGCGCCTGTCCATCAGCCAGGTGCGCGCCATCATGGAAACCATTGGCGAACTCGAAGGCACCTGCGCCAAGCTGGCGGCCCGCCGGGTGGACGACGAACTGCGAAACCGCCTGGATGTGTCGCTGCAGCACTGCCAGGACGCGGCCATTCAGGGCGGCACCGAGGAATACGCCCAGGCCAACGCCGCGTTTCACGAGGTGATCTATGTGGGCAGCCGCAACCCCTATCTGGCCGACCTGATCCGCAACGCCCGGCGCCAGATCTACCGCTACCGCTTGCGCGACTTTGTGACCAAGGCGCAGATCAACAAGTCGCTGCAAGACCACCTGAAGGTGGCGCGCGCCATTCAGGACGGCGACGAAGCCGCCGCGATCCACCAAATGATGTTGCATGTGCCCTCGGGCTCCACCGGGTTCTCCGAGTTCCTGGCCCGCATGCCCATGAGCCTGTTTGAAACCGAAGCCGGCGACGCCTGAGACGCCGGCCCTCAACCCGCATTGAACCCATGCCACGCACGCCCCGCTCCATCGACGTTCCCGGTGCCTCGCACAACGCGCCCATTCCCGCTGCGGCCCGCGTGGGCAAGCTGCTGTGCACCTCGGCGGTGTCGGGCAAAGACCCGGCCACGGGCCAGTTGCCCACCGACGCGCCCACCCAGGTGCGCAACACCTGGGAGAACCTGCGCGCGGTGCTGCAAGCAGGCGGTGCGTCGCTGGACGACGTGGTGAAGTTCAGCGTGACGATCAAAGACAACGCGGTGCGCGAGCACCTCAACGCCGCGTGGCTGGCCTGTTTCCCAGACCCGCACGACCGCCCGGCGCGCCACATCGTGGTGCAAGACCTTCAGCACGGCATGTGGCTGCAGATCGAGGTCATGGCATTCGTTCCGTAACCCCCACAACTTCCATAGGAGACGCCGTTTCATGATCATCGATTCCCACGCCCACATTCACATGCCGCCGGAGAGCTTTCGCTTCATGGCCGAACTCGTCGGCGGTCGTGCGAACCCCTACACCTTGCCCAAGATTCCGGAAGCATCGATCCGCAAGGTGGCCGAGGATCAGATCCGCATCATGGATTCGGTCGGCACCGACATCCAGTTCATCTCGCCGCGCCCCTACCTGCAGATGCACTCGGTCAAGCCCGGCAAGGTCACCGAACTGTGGTCACAGCACTGCAACGGCCTGATCGCCGAGTTCGTCAAGCTGTTCCCGGACCGCTTCCGCGGCGTGGCCGGCCTGCCGCAGTTCATGGACGAGGCACTGGAGCTGCGCGCCATCCCCGAACTGCGCCGCTGCGTGAACGAACTGGGTTTTGTCGGCTGCCTGATCAACCCCGATCCGACCGAAGGCCTGGGCGACCCTCCCGGCATGGGCGACCCGTACTGGCACCCGCTCTACCAGGCGATGGTCGAGCTCGACGTGCCCGGCCTCATCCACTCCGCCAGCAGCTGCAGCGAACGCGAGTCCTACACCCTGAAGTTTCTGAACGAGGAAACCATTTCCATCGTGTCGCTGCTGGGCGCCAAGACCTTCGACACCTTCCCCGCTCTCAAGATCGTGGTGGCCCACGGCGGCGGCGCCATTCCCTACCAGATGGGGCGCTTTCGCTCGTGGAACGTGCGCAAGGGCGAAAAGGAGACCTTCGACGAGCAGCTCAAAAAACTTTACTTCGACACCTGCAACTACAGCACCGAAGCCATGGAGCTGCTGCTCAAGGTGGCCGGCACCGACAACGTCATGTTCGGCACCGAAAAGCCTGGCACTGGCAGCGCGCGCGATCCCCTGACCGGGCGCGACTACGACGACATGAAGCCGGTCATCGAAGCCATCGGCTGGCTGACGGAAGAACAGAAGAAAAACATCTTTGAGTGCAACTGCAGGCGCGTGTACCCGCGCGCCTTCCGAAAAGACGAAGACTGCTGAGGAGAAGCACCATGCCATTGAGCAAAGAAGACAACGACCTGCTGACCCGCGTCGAGAACGGCGCACCCATGGGTGAGATGATCCGCCAGCACTACTGGATGCCGGCCGTGCCCTCTTTCAAGCTGGAAGCCGACGGCGTACCGGTGCGGGTGCGCCTGCTGGGCAAAAACTACGTCGCTTTTCGTGCCACCAATGGTGATGTGGGCGTGCTCGACGAGCAGTGCCCGCACCGCAAGGCCTCGCTGGCGCTGGGCCGCAACGAAGACAACGGTATCCGCTGCATCTACCACGGCTGGAAGTTCAACGTCAAAGGCGAGGTGGTGGAAGCACCCAACCACGCCGGCAACCAGGAACAGTTCTGCAAACACGTGCGGGTGAACCGCTACACCGCGGTGGACCGCGGCGGTCTGGTTTGGGTCTGGCTGGGCACGGGCGACACGCCGCCGCCCTTCCCCGACCTGCCGTTCATGGACCTGCCCGTGACCCAGCGCTCGGTGACCAGCGTGGAGGTGCCCACCAACTGGGTACAGGGCGTGGAGGCGTCCATGGACTCGTCGCACGTCGGCGTGCTGCACGAGTCCACCACACAGCTCACGGCCGGTGGCGGCAACCAGCGCATGCTGATGACCAAGTCGCTCGCGCCCAAGCTGGAATTTGAAGAGCGTCCCTACGGCTACCGCTACGCCGCGCTGCGCGCCCTGCCCGATGGCAACACCTACGCGCGGGTCAACAACTTCGTCATGCCGTGGTACGGCATCATCTGCCCGCCCGACGACCAGGGCCCGACCACGGTGTTCTTCTCGACCCCGGTGGACGACGTGACGCACCGCGCCTGGTTTGTGCACTACAACCCGCACCGTCCGCTGGGCATGACCATCATGTCGGCCACGCCCGACGTGTGGAACTTCCCGCCCCTGCCGCCGGGCGACCCCAAGGACAACTGGGGCCAGAACCGCGACATCATGAAGCGCGGCCACAAGACCGGCTTCCCGCAGCACCTGGGCACCGAAGACTTCGCCATGTTCCTGAGCCAGGGCCCGATTGCCGACCGCACCGACGAGCAACTCTGCTCGGCCGACGGCGCGGTCATCCGCGTGCGCCAGGCGCTGCTGAAAGCGGCGCGCGAATTCATGGCGGGCCAGGTGCCCACCATGGCCCACCACCCCGATCTGGACTACCGAAAGATCCGCTCGGTGGGCGGTGTGCTACCCGCCGGCGAAGACTGGCGCCAGCTGGCCGACGCCTGACCGCTCCCACTCCTCGGGTCCGACAGGGTGCAGAAGACACCTCGGACCCACCCCGGACGCCTGGCGTCCGTGCCTGTCCTGATCCAGGAGACAAACATGAAACTCAACCGCCGTCAGATCCTTCTGTCCAGTGGCGCCCTGTTGGCGCTGCCCCACGCCGCCTGGGCCCAGACCAAACCGCCCATCCGCATCCTGGTGGGCTTTCCGCCGGGCGGCGCCACCGACGCGATTGCCCGCGCGGTGGCCGATCGCCTGCCCAAGCTGCTGGGCCAGCCGGTGATCATCGACAACAGGCCGGGGGTGGGCGGGCGCATGGCCGCCGACGCGGTGCTGTCGGCACCGGCCGATGGCCTGACTTTCATGGTGGCCCCCAATGCCACCCCCACGTTCCAGATGCTGGTGTTCGGTCACCAGATCCGCTGGAACATCCTGAAAGACTTCACACCCGTGGCCGCCGTGGCCTCGTACCCGCTGGGCATGGGCGTGGCCCTGAACACTGGCGCCACGGACGCGCGCGAGTTTGTGGAATGGGTCAAGAAAAACCCCGGCAAGGGCAACTTTGGCACCCCCGGCCTGGGTGGGCAAAACGCCTTCCTGGGCGAGCAACTGGCCAAAGCCGCCGACATCGACCTGCCCGTCACGCCCTACCGGGGTTCACCGCCGATGGTGAACGACCTGCTGGGTGGCCATGTGCCCTCGGCCATCAGCCTGATGGACGGCTTGATGGCCCACCACCGCGCCGGCAGGATCCGCGTGATCGGCATCTTCACCAAGGAGCGTTCGCCGCTGATGCCCGACATCCCGACCTTTGCCGAGCAGGGCATCGACGTGACCTCGGGCGAGGGCTGGACCGGCATCTGGGCCCGCGCCGGCACGCCCACCACCGAGGTTGAACGCATGCAGAAGGCGGTGCAGCAGGTGCTGCAGATACCCGAGGTGAAGGAACAGCTGTCCCAGCGCCTGTGGGTGCAGCCGCACTTCCGCACCGGCGCCGAGATGGACCAATTGCAGCGCGCCGAGCTGGCGCACTGGGAGCCGATCATCAAGGCCTCCGGCTTCAAAGCGGAGTGAGGGCATGCTGAGCGAAGACAAAAACCGGCAACTGACCCAGGTGGGGCCGGGCACCCCCATGGGCGAGGTGCTGCGCCGCCACTGGCACCCGATTGCCGGCATCGACGAACTGGACCGCAACGCCATTAAGCCGGTGCGCCTGATGGGCGAAGACCTGGTGCTGTTCCAGGACCTCTCGGGCCAGTACGGCCTGGTGGATCGGCAGTGTGCCCACCGGCGCGCCGATCTGAGCTACGGCTTTGTCGAGGACAACGGTATCCGTTGTCACTACCACGGCTGGCAGTTCGACCCGCAGGGACATTGCGTGGCTCAGCCGTACGAGGAGCAGGTGGATCCCCAGGCCCGTCTGAAATGCAAAGTCAGGCTCAAGGCCTACGTGGCCCGACCCTTGGCGGGTCTGCTGTGGGCCTACCTGGGCCCGCTGCCCGCGCCCGAGCTGCCCGACTGGGAGCCCTTTCACTGGCCCAACGGCTTCGTGCAGGCGGTGTTTTCCGAAGTGCCCTGCAACTGGCTGCAGACCCAGGAAAATTCCATCGACCCGGTGCACTTTGAATGGATGCACGCCAACTGGAGCCGCCACCTGCGCGGCACCCTGCGCGACGCCGCCGGCGAGGAAGGCGGCTACGCGCCCACGCACCTGAAGCTGGCGTTTGAAGAATTTGAGCACGGCTTTTTGTACAAGCGCATCACCGCCGACACCGACGAGCGCCACCCGCTCTGGACCATCGGCCGCGTCTGCCTGTGGCCCAACGGCTTTTTCCTGGGCGACCACTTTGAATGGCGCGTGCCGGTGGACGACGAGAACACGCTGAGCGTCACCTGGTCGTTCATCCGTGTGCCGCGCGAGGCCGAGCCTTACACGCAAACCCGCATTCCCACCTGGGTCGCCCCGATCCGTGAGGCCGATGGCCGCTGGCTCAACAGCCACGTGATCAACCAGGACATCGTGGCCTGGGTCGGCCAGGGCCGCATCGCCGACCGCACCCGCGAAAACCTGGGCGCCAGCGACCGGGGCATTGCGATGCTGCGGCGCCAGCTGTTCGAGGACATCGACGCGGTGCAGGCCGGGCGCGACCCCAAGGGTGTGCTGCGCGACCCCGAACGCAACCAGCGCGTGGTGCTGCCCAGCGACTCGCGCGACTTCTTCCTGCACGGCCTGCCCCTGGCCGACTACCAGCGCCACCCCAAGTGGGCCCGGCTGCTGAACCATTTCATCTTCCACGCCGGCCAGCCCGACTGGGTGCAGCAGGCCCACGCCGAGGCC
>JAGXRS010000061.1 GCA_018335615.1 Hydrogenophaga sp.
CAGGAAAACATGAGCGCCAGCCCGCACGTGCTCAACGGCAGCCGCGACGGCCAGCGCATGGGCGAGTGGAAGATGGTCGACACCATGATCGTCGACGGCCTGTGGGACGTGTACAACCAGTACCACATGGGCATCACCGCCGAGAACGTGGCCAAGGCCCACGGCATCACCCGCGAAATGCAGGACACGCTGGCCGCCGCCAGCCAGCGCAAGGCCGCTGCGGCCCAGGCCGCCGGCAAGTTTGCAGACGAAATCGTCGGCGTGAGCATTCCCCAGCGCAAGGGCGATCCGGTGCTGTTCAACAGCGACGAGTTCATCAACGCCAAGACCACCGCCGAGGTGCTGGCCGGTCTGCGCCCCGCGTTTGACAAGGCCGGCTCGGTCACGGCCGGCAATGCCTCGGGCATCAACGACGGCGCCGCCGCCGTCATGGTGATGAGCGCCAAGAAAGCCGCCGCCCTGGGCCTGACGCCGCTGGCGCGCATCGCCGCCTTTGGCACCACCGGTCTGGACCCGGCCACCATGGGCATGGGCCCGGTGTCGGCCACCCAGAAGGCACTGCAGCGCGCCGGCTGGAAAGCGGCCGACGTGGACCTGTTCGAACTGAACGAAGCCTTCGCCGCCCAGGCCTGCGCCGTGAACCAGGCGCTGGACATCGACCCGGCCAAGGTGAACGTGAACGGTGGCGCCATTGCCATCGGCCACCCCATCGGCGCGTCCGGCTGCCGCATTCTCGTGACGCTGCTGCATGAAATGCAGCGCAGCGGTGCCAAGAAGGGCGTGGCCGCCCTGTGCATCGGCGGTGGCATGGGCGTGTCCCTGGCCGTGGAGCGGTAAAAGCTCCCCCCGCGCCGCCTGCGGCGTCACCCCCTCAAGGGGGCGTCAGCAGCGGCCCGGCAGAGCCGGTTCCGCGCTGACCTGAGTTCGGTCACCTGCTCCCCCAACCATTTTTTAACGCCATTCGGCACCACCAAGAGGAGAAGACAACATGAGTCAAAAAGTAGCTTACGTCACCGGCGGCATGGGCGGCATCGGGACCGCCATCTGCCAGCGCCTGCACCAGGAGGGCTTCAAGGTCATCGCCGGCTGTGGCCCTACCCGTGACTTCACGAAGTGGCTGGACGAGCAGAAGGCACAGGGCTTCACCTTTTATGCCTCGGTGGGCAACGTGGGCGACTGGGATTCCACGGTCGAGGCCTTCACCAAGACCAAGGCCGAGCACGGCACCATCGACGTGCTGGTGAACAACGCCGGCATCACCAAAGACCGCATGTTCCTGAAGATGTCCCGTGAAGACTGGGACGCGGTGATGAACACCAACCTGGACTCCATGTTCAACGTGACCAAGCAGGTCGTGGCCGACATGGTGGAAAAGGGCTGGGGCCGCATCATCAACATCTCGTCGGTGAACGGTGAAAAAGGCCAGGCCGGCCAGACCAACTACTCGGCCGCCAAGGCCGGCATGCATGGCTTCTCCATGGCGCTGGCGCAGGAACTGGCCAACAAGGGCGTGACGGTCAACACCGTGAGCCCCGGCTACATCGGCACCGACATGGTCAACGCCATCCGTCCCGACGTGCTGGAAAAAATTGTGGCCACCGTGCCGGTGAAGCGCCTGGGCAAGCCCAGCGAGATCGCCTCCATCATCGCCTGGCTGGCCAGCGAAGAGGGCGGCTACGCCACCGGTGCCGACTTCTCGGTCAACGGCGGCCTGCACATGGGCTGAGCCCCCGCGCCGCGCCTGCGGCGCGTCTCCCCTTTGATGGGGGCAACACCCGTGGCCTGTCCGGAGTATGTTGACGGCGGGTTCGCGGTGTTGCTGGTGAAGGAAGCTTCACCCGTTCGGCTCGCTTCGGCGGGCTTTTTTGTGAGCGCGGGATAATCGGGTATGTCCTCTGTCTCGACCGTCCCCGTGCCCGCCGCCGTTTCCCCTTGGCGCCTGTCCGTCGCGCCCATGATGGATCGTTTTGATAATGCAGCGTTTATGCGGCTTGCAGCGCGTTCGTGTGCACCTCGTGTGCATTGCCCATAAAAAAACCCATCTCGTGCGAGGTGGGTTCGTGGGGTGTGAACGATCTTGCAAGCAACCCCCAGAAAACCTGCCAGGTCGTCACTCACGCCGTGCTGCGGCCGCTACCTGCAGCACCAGAGGGTGACCAGCTTCGCTACGCGCCATGCCAGCGCGCATCCCCAAGGGCTGGCCTCCAGTTGGCGCAGCCGCACCGTCTGGGGGGTGGTCGCCATAGGCGATCAGACACGGGTGCTATGGCGACCTTCTCGCACCCGCGAATCAGTTCCGTTTAGGGCGTGCCGGTCGACTTGACCCAGCCCACAGGCGAGACCCAGCCGCAACCGAAGTCGAGGCGGGCCTTGATCTCGATTCCGTCGACTTCGAAGCCGTCGCGCTGATCGGTCTGCACGCCCTGCGCACCGTCGAGGTAGCCGTATTCGAGTGCCGACTGATTGCCGGCCACCAGATACCACGCGGCGGCGCTGGCGGCGTCCAGGCGCGGCTCAACGGCCACCGCCAGGGTGAACGGCTGCACCGCACCCGCTGAGTTCGGGTTGAAGGCGGCGACCAGCTGGCGGGCCGTCATTTCCAGCGCAGCGGGCACCAGCAGCGTGGCGGGTTCCTGCATCACAAGGCCGCCGTCGAGGTCTTTTTGTGCGCGCATGGCTCGCACTGCAGCGGCCAGGCCATCGATGTTCAGCACGTTGGTGATCTGGGTTGAGCGGTCGGTAGCGAACAGGTCTGCACCGTCGATCTGGGGTGGCGTCAGCAGCACCGACACCAGCTCCTCAGCTTCGCGGCGGGCGGCGGCTTGGCCGAACTTGGTCAGCATGGTGGCGAAGCCGGACAGGTCGTCATTGACCATGGCTTGACGGCTCAGCGCGACGATGCGCCCGAAGGTCGCCAGGCGCCAGCCGTTCGCCGATTCTTTCACCGTGCCATACGTGAACTCGCCAGCCTCCGAGACCTTTTCCAGCGATGGCGCACCGCCCAGCCGAACGACACTCTTGCCCCGGAAGTCGGGCAGGTTCGCCAGGCGGCCAATGGTCTTGAGCGTGGCCGGTGCATCCTCGTAGGCGGCGTGCAGCACGCGGTTCACTGCGTTGCCCAGCAGCAACGGAAAGTCGCCGGTCGTGTGCAATGCGCGCTTGAGGATGCGGTCCCGGCTGTCACCGTCTTGCACGCGCTGGCCAGACAACGCCAGGGCACGGGCGGCCAGGGCCGCGCAGTCTGCGACACCGATTACCGGGCCAGAGACGCGGCCACCCATGCGGGCCACCAGCGTGTTCTCGATGGCTTCGCGCTCGCTTTTGTCGGGGCGCTGAGCCACGGTGAGGACATTGCGATGACCGCCGGCCTGGTGGTCGCGCCGCGCCAGCTCCTCCAGTAGGTCGGTGCCGGCTTGTGCCAGGGTCACGCCACGGCTGAGCAGGCCAGGCGCGAAGTCGGACACACCGTGGCGGGTGCAGAGGGCCGTGATTTGTTGAGCATCGGCGGGGGTGGTTTGGGTCGTCATGTTTGGAGATCCAGAGTGGGAACGAAAGAAGCCGGCAGCTGGGTCGGCAGGGATGGGAACAAGGGAAACCTCGTAGGGTTGCCAGCGGTACATGCGGCCCCCTTCGACGGGCGTGCCTTCATCGAGCAGCAGATAGCCGACGCTCAGGCTGCGGTGAATGTCGGCCAGCACATCGGCGCGGATTTGCTGCGCCTCAGGGCTGGTGCCGAACCGTGCAAGGCCCGTCACGCGGTCGCCTTGGGCCTTCACGGACTCGATCACACCCACGGCCAGGCTGTTGGCGTCATGCACCGTGATGAGCGGCAGGGGGGCGCGGCTGAGGTCGACACCAGCGGGGGAGCAGTCCAGCACCTCCAGGGCGCCGTATCGATCAACGGGGTTGGTGGTGGCGATGGTGCAGGGGATCGGGTCGCCGTCTGCGATGGCACCGGCTCGCGTGTCGAACTGAATCGCCCGCGTGTGGCGAGCGGTGCTCACTGCGCACCGCCTTTGACGCCCGGCAGGCGTGCCACCTGATCGCGACAGGCAAACATCAACATCATGGCAAGGCCCATGGCCTGGTCGATGGTGAGGGCGGCTTTGGCGCTGAAGTGCTCGCCGTGCAGTTCAAGCGTCAGGTCGCGATGGACCGCGAAGCGCACCGGCTGCGCTTTGTAGTCTTGCGGCTGGCGGCCAGGTTCAGAGGGGGGCGGGCTGCCCACCGTGACGCCTGCAGCGTCAATTTTGAAAAATGGTTTTTGGTGCATGTGAGGGCTCCGATTGAGGAGCCCTCACTTTGAATTGACCAGCTGAAATGACAGCCAATCGCGCAGCACGTCAGGGCCTACGGGCGGCCACGGTTTCGCCGCGCACGATGCGCAAGATGTGGCGCCCGCTGGTGGGCAGCTCGCCCCCGTACTGCTGGTGCAGCTGCTCCATGCAGGCGAACAGGTCAGCCTCGTTGATTTCGCTGCGCTGCTGAGGCTCGGTCAGCATCCGGGCGACCCGTTCAGCGCGGTCTACGTCGCCACCTTCAAGGGTGTGGAACATGCGCCCGATCAGCTCATTCCTTCGCTGTGTGCGTTCCAGCCGGGTCGGCAACTCAGCCGCACCGCCCTTGCGCGGTCGCAAGCCCAAGGCGCGTGTGATGTCGGTTTCAGTGCCGTTCAGGTATCCCTGCAGGGCCTTCACCAGCAGGCGAGCGGCAGGGCGTGGAACCGGCTCGCCAGCCTCCAAGGCCCGCGCAGCTTCGCGCAGCTGGTCGAGGGTGCTGGGTTGCGTTTGTGGCTGCGCCTGGTGCCACCACGCGCAAGGTGAGGACGTGGCAGACGATGGGGTATCCAGCAGGCTCATACAGGCTCCTCGTCGACGCTTGGGCACGTCGTGCGTAGCGTGTTCCCCAACTGGTCGAAGCGGCCCACCTCTGCACCAGTGCACACGTATGCACCGCCCCCCAAAAAACCAGTGGCTGCGGATTCGCCGCGTGCCACCGTGTTCTTGACGGCTTGCGAAATGCGCTGTGCCTCACATCCCGTATTCGCATACGTATCCACCCAGTGACCACCCAGGAAAAAACTCCCCGAACACACGTTTGACGTGGTTCGAATTACCCCTGTGGGGAGGGGGCCGGGAAGGACCCAGACCGGGGGGGTGGTAGCCCTGCAGCCCTGATTCACCATGCGTTGATGTCGGCGAGCCCACTGGTCGACTTTCGTTTCTGTTCTGTTTCTCATGGCACTCTTTCAATACTCTTTGAGAGATAAGTGATTTATGTGAATTAACAATGAAATCAACAACTTACGTGAGATTTAAAGGTGATTTAATGGGTGAGTGAAGGGTTTAGGCTTCTGGCTGAGGTGGGGGACCTAGGGGCTTACATCACTGTTTCCTCACCCCTTAAATCCCTCCCAAACCCTTATCAACACTCATATCTCACATAAATCACATATGTCACTCACGCGCCCGAATCACTGCGGTTGCACCGGGTAGTAGCGATGCGCCGGCCTGCCGCCGCCTGATGTGTCGCGCTTCATTTCCAGCAGCGGGGGCGCCAGGTTCAGCAGGGTCTCAAGCGCCGCCTTCACCTCGGGTATGCGCTTGCGCTTCCAGTGGTCCTGCAGTTCGGACAGCTTCACGCCAGGGCGCCCGTTGACTTGCGTCAGCACCTCCTTGGTGAAGTCGTCAAGCTCCGTTTGCTCTTCGCCGTCGCGCCAGATGAAGTCGATACTCTCGCGCCAGTACTCCACCCAAGCCAGTGCCGCGAACAGGTCGTTCGGCTCGATCACATCGCGCCGGTCGATCAAGGCGAACACCATCGCCAGCATCCGTGCATAGACCTCGCTGCGGGCCATCAGGCTGCCCGCCAGGCCTTCGCGGTCTCGGGTGATCTGTGGGTACAGCTCGCACCACACATCACGCGCAGCGGGCGACAGGACCGCCTCCCTGGTGTTGTTCCCGTGCGGGTCTCCGCTGATTGCGTAATCGATGGCGTCGGCCAAGCGTTCGGCCAGCTCTTCCAGGACGTCGCTGGGTGTGGCCTCCGGTAACGGAACCAGCTTTGGCCGGTGAACATGCAGCATGATGAATCGATTCAGCAGGCCGTTGGCTGCGTCGTTTTCCGTGGACTTCTCGCGCAGTTCGTGCCCGGTGATGTGGCCGATCAGAACGACATGGGGCCGCGTGCACGTCATGTGGCTGGTCTTTGTCAGCGGCTCGATATCGCGACCGTCCCAAAGGTTGCGAATCGTTGCCGACAAGATGTTGCCCTCGCGCTTGGTCTGCGCCAGCACATTCGCGAACTCCGACTCGATCACCATCAGGCGCTTGTCCTTCACGCCAGGATCGCCACCTTTGCCGGTCTTTTCGTCGGGCTCTACGGGGTCTCGGATGCCATGAACAACACCCTCCCCACTGCTGAGCCCGCCTGCATGAATGCGCAGCCTGTCTTGAGACTCATAGCGTCGCCGCAAGGCGGCATCAGCAAGGGCGAACACCAGGCGCACCAGGTGCTCAGCGGTCCCTTTTCGAGCCTTGCCGCTCTTGCCGATGACCAACAAGAACAGCCGGGCATGGATCATGGCGTCACCGATGCGCTGGAAGGCGGTGCGCCCGATGAAGCAACAGAACAAGACCAGGAAGTTTGCGGCAACGGCCACAGGGTGCGCCTCGCTGCTGTAGGTGGCTGCGCTCACCACGTCGCGCACCAGCGCGGGAAAGGCGTGCTGAGGCATCACAGGTGGCGCCAGGGGCGCGGGGCCGTCGCTGGGCAAGTCGTCGGCATCGATGCGGGCGCCGGCTTGGTCGCCCCACGGCTCGCCCTCATCCATTGGCTCCCACGTTCGCCGCGGCGGTTGCTGGCTGATCGCGGCGTCTAGACCGGCTGCCAGGTGTTCATACTGTGCGGGGGTCTTCATGCGAAGTCCTCCACCAGTCTCGTGATTCGGTTGCAGCACACCAGCAGGCGGGCGCGGTCGGCGTCACTCAGCGGCCGCCCTGCTGCCAGGTTGCCGGCTGCCACAGCGCACAGCGTGGCTTCGAACCCCAGCACCTCCAGGGCGTTGCGTGGTGACAGCGCGGTCGGCTTGTGGCTGGCCTGCGGTTTTCCATCGTCCACCCATGCGCCGATGGCTTTCGCGGCCTCCACAAAATCAAGGCCCGTGCTTTGCATTTCGTAGGCCAGCACGTCGCCACCCTTGGCGCTGCAGCTCATGCACACCCAAGCGCCGGTAACGGTGTTGACGCGCATCGAATCACTGCCGCCATGGAAACGGCAGTTCGTGGTTTTCCACTTCGCACGCGACGGCCCGCTCAGCTTGTGGCCCAGCTCTTCAAAGTAGGTCGTTGGGTCGGGGAGAAGGTTGCGGTCGAAGCTCATGCCGCACCCCCGGTGGTTTGCAGGCTCGCCACGTCGAAGCCAGCCGCTGCCAGTGCGGTGCAGGCCTGCTCGACCAGGTGGGCGGGCAAGTGGCTGTCGCTGCTGTGTGGCCGCTGCCTGGGGTACTCGATCACCTCGGCAAGGATGGCCACAAGGGCGGCCTGAACCGCCGAGCTGCTGGCCTGGGTGGTGGTGCTGGCGTTCATGCTTTCACCCCCTCAGCCGCGGCTGAACTGGCCAGCGCCTCACGTTCCGCCCGTTTGGCCGCCCGTGCTGCCCGCATGCGTTCAATGAAGGCTGCGCGTTCTTGCGCCTCTCTGGCGTTCGCTTGGTCATCCAGTTCTTGCTGGTAGGCGATGGCTTCGACCATGAACCGTCCCGTGTCCATCCTCAGCATGGGGAGAAGGAAACCAAGCACGCACTGGGTGAAGGCGCATGCAGCGCCGCGCTTACCTTTGACGCCCACACTGGGGTTTTCCATCGCCTTGAAGGCTGCATCCAGCGTCTGACGGATGTGGTAATCCGGCCCGAAACCTCGGGCGCTCACGGGCTGGGTCTTGATGAACTGTTGAAGCTCTTGGAAGGCCCGAAGGCCTGTCATCCAGCCGTCGCCGTAATCCTCATCAGGCACAGCGAACCAATCGGACACGCGCCAACTGCCCCGGCTTGTGTGGCATTCGATGAAGCTCAGGTGGGTGTATGGCGGTCGGTTCTGAACCGTGGATGCCGTCTGCGGCTTGCGCACGCGCTGTGCCTTGGTGGTCACGGGCACCGTGCTGGGTGCCGTGGTGGGCTTGCGTGTGGTGGTGTTCATGCTGCACCGCCTTCCGACTGAGCCACACAAAGGCGTTTGAGGGCCGTGGCCGCACGGATGGCACGGCCGGTTGCGGCTTGCACCTTGGACGCGTCGCAGTCAGCAGAGCGCAGCAGCTGCAGGGCGCTGAGCAGCGCGTTCTCTGCCGCGATGTGCAGCCGGATGGTCTGGGGGTCGGTGGTGTCCGTGTAGGACGTGGCGGGCGCAGTGGTGCGCACCAGGGTGAAGGCCGTGGGCATGGTTCTCGTTCCTTGTTGAACTTGAAAACCACTCGGTGACTGGATAGGGCACCGGGTGGGGCTGGGTATATCCACGCAAAACAAGTTGCGCCGCAATCCTTGCGGGTATGCGCTCCCAGCCCCAAAACCATGCACGCGGCGCGGTGCCGCATGGCTGTATTCAGGACGTGAAAAAACCTCGCTGTCGGGGAGGTTGCCCGCTTGTTTTGTGGTGTGGATAGCACCGATGCGAAATGTAGCACGCCCGCCGGGTTGGTGGTTGACGGCTGATCCTCGCGGGACCAAAATCACGGTGCTGTCTGTTGTTGTTTGTTCTGCGTGAAGCCCGGTTGCCGCCGGGCTTTCGCTTTTCTGGCGCTCGGTCACAGCAGCGCCTTTCCTGGTGCTACCCGCTCTCGGGTCAGGGATTCCAGGTGCGCGGCGACTGCCTTCCGGGGATAGAGAACCCGGTTCCCCATGCGAACGTAGGCCGGACCTTGCCCCCGCTTGCGCCATGCCTCAAGTGTGCTGAGCTTCGCGCCGGCCAGCAGGCTCAGATCATCCTCGGTCACGCAGTCCAAGCTGTCTGCAAGTGTTTGCAGTCGCTGAGATTCGGCGTTTTGTGTGCTTTCCATATACCCATCCTTTCCCGGCTGTGCACCGGTTGTTGCGATGGGGGAATATTCGTTTGCCGCCTTATAGGCTTGTGGCAAATAGCATCATCTAATCAAGCGAGTCATTTGCCCTTTCCTCACTTATCCAGGCGGTTAAGGATCGTTCCGAAGGTTGAACAATGCCCGCGCGTAGCAGCATTTGTTTTGCAGCGGCTCGAACACCTCGCGGATCGCGGATGTGCAGGCGTGCGTAGGCAATCCGGACGGCGGTCCTCTGCAACTCCAATTCCCGAGTTTTGGGGGGGTGTTCGTGCATGAGCCGCGCCTTGGCTATCTCAAGCTCCGCGCAAGCCTTTGCTGTGCAGGTCGTGGCGGTGCTGATTGGGGCTCCCATCGAGTCAAAAGGCCGCAGTTCCCCTTTTGAAAAATGACGACGGAGATTGCTCAGCCTTGAATAGGCCCGCATTAGATCAGCGGTCGCACTGTCAAGCTCTGTCTTGATCGCGTCGTAGTCATGGAAAAGCCCGGCCGCATCAGGGTGTTCGTCCAGGGTTTCACGGCTCGGTTTTACCCAAAAATCTAGAAAACGCTTCTTCTCCAATAGATACTGTACATCGTCGTCAATCCCGTCAAGCTGTTGCCCGTCCTTCATCTTGTGCGCCTTCTCTCAGTTAGATCACGGTGCGTACCAGCGCAGGCCCATCCCTCAGCTACCCGTGGTAGTTGCTTCGCCTCGGTCGTCGCCTTTTTGATCTGCCTGATCCGGGCTTGCCGATTTCTTGATCGCGTTGTGAACGTCTTCCGGCTGGATCGCCGTGTACCGGCGAAGCATCGCCCACGTCTTGTGGCCGGTCAGAAGCGCCACTTGGGGAATCCCAAGGCCCATGCGAAAGAACTCGGCAGTGGCCTTGTGGCGTAGGTCGTGA
Organism: Hydrogenophaga sp.; assembly: GCA_018335615.1. Taxonomy (GTDB): domain Bacteria; phylum Pseudomonadota; class Gammaproteobacteria; order Burkholderiales; family Burkholderiaceae_C; genus Hydrogenophaga. The sequence continues at coordinate 9,953 of JAGXRS010000061.1, forward strand.
AACCGCAGGTTGACGATTTCCAGCTTGGTGCACGCCCTTGTGAAGGCTGCGGATACGCTCGATTCAGCGTAGGGGAACAGGAAGCCCGATTCCCGCTCGGTCAGCACCTCTTGAATGATGGCCCAAGCATCGGGCAGCAGGGGAACCATCTGATGGTTGCCGACCTTGTTCTTTGGGTCTTTACGGTCGCGGATGACGATGGTCCTGCGGCTGCGGTCCAGGTCTTCGACCACCAAGCGACAGATTTCGCCTTGCCGCATGCCGGTTGCCAGTGCGAAGCGGCAAAGTGTGACCATGGGGATGGTTTGCCGTTTGTTGCCGGTCCAGTAGCTGAACAGCTTCTGTAGCTCAGCCGCGCTGGGCTCCCTGTCGCGTTCCGTGCCTCTCGTTTTCAAGCCTCGGTGCTTCAGGCTGGCCCGCGCCTCCAGTGCCAGGCGGTCATTGATGTCCAGCTGGCGAGAGTGGCGACCCCACTTGAGCACCGCTGACAGGAAAGACAAGTCAGCGCTGATCGTCACGCCACCAGCGCCGGCCTCAAGTCGCCGGTCGATGAAATCTCGCAGCACGACGGCAGAAAGGGAGGCCAGCTTCGTCCGTCCGATTTCCCGCTTGAGCATATCGAGAGTGGCAGCCTTGGTGCGGCCCTCGTTCACCATCGTCTCGCGGTATTTATCAATCAGGTCGCCCACGGTCGACCCTTTGGGGGGTGGCGCGAAGCCACCAGCGGCGATGTGGCTCGCCTGCGCTTCAATGGCGGTGCTCCAATCCCGCGCCTCTCGCTTGGTGGCAAAGGTGCCAGCGCGGTAAAGTCCCGCCTTCCTTACTTGGACGCGCCACTTACCAGAGGGGAGTTGCTGAAAAGTTGGCATCGTGTGCAGTTCGTGTGCGTATTGCGATGCCCTGATTATTACCTTTTGATTCCTGTTGTGTGCACTCTATGTGCACTGATAGCTGCACACGTATAAAAAATGCTGGAACGAACTTGAATAATTTCGTTAAAAATCAAGAACTTAACAGGTGGCGCCTGTCCGTTGCCCCGATGATGGACTGGACCGATCGCCATTGCCGTTTTTTCCACCGCCTCCTGACGCGGCACACGCTGCTCTACACCGAGATGGTGAACGTTGGCGCCATCACGCGGGGCGACGTGCAGCGGCACCTGCGCTTCAATGCCGAAGAGCATCCGGTGGCCCTGCAGCTGGGCGGCAGCGACCCGGCGGATCTGGCCGCTGCGGCGCGGCTGGGCGAGCAATGGGGCTATGACGAGATCAACCTGAACTGCGGCTGCCCGAGCGAGCGCGTACAGCGCGGTGCTTTTGGCGCCTGCCTGATGGCCGAGCCGCAACTGGTGGCCGACGGCGTGAAGGCGATGCGCGACGTGGTGTCCGTGCCGGTGACGGTGAAGCACCGCATTGGCATCGACCGCATCGAGAGCTACGATTTCGTGCGCGACTTCGTGGGCACGGTGAGCGAGGCCGGCTGCGAGGTGTTCATCGTGCACGCGCGCAACGCCTGGCTCGATGGCCTGAGCCCGAAGGAAAACCGCGAAGTGCCGCCCTTGCGTTACGAACTGGCCTACCAGCTCAAGCGCGACTTCCCGGCGCTCACGATCGCCGTCAACGGCGGCGTCACCACCAACGAGCAGATCGCCGATCACCTGGCACACGTCGATGGCGTGATGCTGGGCCGCGAGGCCTACCACCACCCGTGGCTGCTCACCGGCTGGGACGAGCGTTTCTATGGCGGCCCCGCCTTCGCCCTGAGCCGCGACGCGGTGGAGGAGCAGATGGTGACCTACATGGAGCGAGCCCATGCCGAAGACGGTTGCCCGTGGTACGCCATCGCGCGCCACATGCTCGGCCTGCGGCACGGCCTGCGTGGCGCACGCAAATGGCGCCAGGTGTGGAGCGACCACCGGCTCAAGCCCTTGCCACCTCGCGAGGTATGGGCCATGGCGCGCGAACATGCGATCACGGAAGCGGCAGGGGACACCCCCGAAGCGGCGCACGCGTTGGCCTGAGTCATGCCGGCACACCCGCGCTGCGTTGGACGCACCGGCGGGCTCGGCCATAAGGCACGCCGATTGCCGCCGGACGGCTGAGTGGCGGCGCGCTGAACTTTTCGCCTGCGCCGTTTCTCACAAGAGCAGGACGATCCACTGAGAAGCACCGACCCGCCGCAGGGCGAGTGGCTGGGGG
>JAGXRS010000062.1 GCA_018335615.1 Hydrogenophaga sp.
CGCGCGCCCAGCCGGTCCACGCCGGCGGCGCGGCTGAGCTGCGTGCCGAGTTTGCGCAGCACGGTGGCCAGGATCCAGCCCACGCCGGCGATCACCACCGCGCCCACCGCGTTCGGCAGCACGCCCAGCATCTGCGCCACCATGCCGCGCAGGGGCTCCAGCAGGCCGTTCATTTGCAGCGCGCCGAGGATGCCCGGCACGAAGAGCAGGATCACCAGCCAGAACACCGCACCGGCCAGGCCTTCGCTGATGGGCGACATGCCCGCGTGGGCCGACAGCCGCTCGTCCAGCGTGGTGGCGTCCAGCAGTTTCTGCGTCAGCGCCCGCACCAGGCTGGCCACCAGCCAGCCCAGCAGGGCGATCAGCAGGGCGCCCAGCACGCGCGGCGCGTAGGCGAACAGCTGGGTCGCCATGGCCGAGAACGGCCCCGAGACGATGGCCAGGTTCAGCGAGTTGAACACCGCCACCAGCGTCAGCAGGATCACCCCCCAGAACAGGGCCAGCGCCACCGCGCCTTCGATGTCCACGCCGGTGCCGGTGAGCTTGCCGAAGCGGTGGTTCACGCCCATGAAGCCCAGGCTCTTGCGCACCGCGGCGCGCACCACCACCGCGATCAGCCAGCCCAGCAGGAAGATGGCCAGCGCGCCCAGCAGCTGGGGGATGTGCGTGCCCAGCGTGCTTTGCAGCGAGTCCCACAAGGCGTTGGTGTTCATGGCGGCTCCAGTCGGGTGGCTACTTTCTCATCATGGCAGAGCGGCTCGGCGCTCGTCAATGCGGCCTGCCGCCTTGCGCCAACCGATCGGCCGGCCCGTCAGACCACGGAAGCGTCGAACCCGGCGTCGTGGAGTTTCTCGATCACCTGCGCGATGTGCTCGCGCCCGCGCGTCTGCAGCACCAGTTCGATGGCCACGTTCTGCGCCGCCAGCAGGTTGAAGGCGCGCTGGTGGTGCACCTCGTCGATGTTCGCGCCCGCGTCGGCCACGGTGGCGGTGATGCGGGCCAGGTTGCCCGGCACGTCGCGCGCGTTCACCACCACGCGCGCCAGCCGTCCGGCGCGCACCATGCCGCGCTCGATGATGGAGGCCAGCAGCAGCGGGTCGATGTTGCCGCCGCACAGCACCAGGCCCACGCGCTTGCCGGCAAAGCGTTCGGGGTGCCTGAGCAGCGCGGCCAGGCCGGCGGCACCCGCGCCCTCGACCAGCGTCTTCTCGATCTCCAGCAGCATCACGATGGCCTGTTCGATGTCGCCCTCGTCCACCAGCAGCAGGTCGTCCACGTGCTGGCGGATGATGGCCTGCGTGATCTCGCCCGGCGAGCCCACGGCAATGCCCTCGGCAATGGAGCTGGTGCCTTGCGGCAGCAGCGTGCCCTTGATGGCGTTGACCATGGCGGGAAAGCGCTCGGTCTGCACACCGATGATCTCGATGCCCGGCTTGAGCGCGCGCGCGGCGGTGGCCATGCCGGCAATGAGACCGCCACCGCCCACGGCCACCACCAGCGTGTCCAGGTCGGGCTGCACGCGCAGCATCTCCAGCGCCACCGTGCCCTGGCCGGCGACGATGGCCTCGTCGTCGTACGGGTGCACGAACACCAGGCCCTGCTGCGCCGCCAGCTCGGCGGCGTGGGTGCGCGATTCATCCAGTGTGTGGCCGTGCAGCACCACCTCGGCACCGAAGCCGCGCGTGCGCTCGACCTTCACGCCCGGCGTGAAGCTGGGCATGACGATGACGGCCCGCAGGCCCAGCCGCTGCGCGTGGAAGGCCACGCCCTGGGCATGGTTGCCCGCGCTCATGGCGATCACGCCGCGTGCGCGTTCCTCGTCGCTCAGTTGCGCGAGCTTGTTGCAGGCGCCGCGCTCCTTGAACGACGCGGTGTACTGCAGGTTCTCGAATTTCAGGAACACCTGACAGCCGGTCAGCTGCGAGAGCGTGCGCGATTCGACGAAAGGCGTGTCGAGCACCTGGCCCTCCAGGCGGGCAGCGGCGGCTTCGATGTCGTGTAGTTCCAGCATGCCCGGATTGTGGCGCGCAGCGAGTCCGGCGAGGCTCCGTGAAAGCCCCACAAAGTGCACAGGCACGCTCCATCACGCTCTTCCATGATCGATCAAGCTGGGTTATGTTCCGCACAGAGCCGAAGGGGGTCGCCATGTTAGCGATCCCCGGTTTGTCTGGAGGTGTCTGAATGACCAAACGCACGGCGCTGCTGTCCGGGGTGCTGCCCCGGCCCGCGCTGGAACCGCGAGAGACGCGTGAACCCCGCAACCCCTGCGCGGCGGACGGGCGTGTGTTCGTGCCTCACGGCCTGCGTCAGGCGCCCGTGCTCGACCTCATGTGCTCGCACTTCGTGCTCACGCTGGCAGCCCGCCAGGGCCCCCGCTTCAATGTGCGGCGCGACCTCAACACCCTGCTCTCGCTGGCCGGCCGTCACCTGGTGTGGCCGCTGACCGTGCTGGCCCGGCTGCGCGAGTTCGTCGATCGGCGCTGCAAGGACAACGAGCTCTGGAGCGGCCACGAGCGGCTCACCACCAACGCCTTCATGGAGCGCTACGGCATCTGGCGCGGCCCTTATGAGGAAGGCACGCTGTTCTTCTACCTCGACGAATACGCCAAGGAATCCCCGAAAGACCTGCTGGCCGTGCTGGCCGTCACCGGCGAGTGGTTGAGCCAGGCGCTGAAGAAACAGAGCACCCTGGTCGAGAAGAACATCGATGCGCTCGCCGGCCTGCTGCAGCTCAACCGTGCCGAGCGGGCGCTGCTGCTCTACGGCACGCTGGCGCGCTACCAGCGCGACCTGCGCTCCATCCTGGTCGAGTTCAAGGTGAACAACGCGCCCGAGGCCTACGCGGCCATCGCTGACGTGGCCGGCGTGAAGGCCAGCGACGTGGGAGAGGCGCTGCGCGCCGGCTCGCGCCTGGAGCGCATCGGCATGGTGGAAAACCTCATTTCCGAGCACAACATCACCGACCTGGCCGACCTCATGAAGGTCAGCGAGAAACTGCCGCCGGTGCTCATGCGCGAGTACCGCACGCAGAGCGAACTGATGGCCGTGTTCACCCGCCCGGCCGCGCGCTCGGCGCTGGCGGCGAAAGACTTTGCCTTCGTGGGTGAAGACGTGCGCCTGCTCTGCAGCCTGCTGCGCGAGGCTGTGGGTCGCAAGGAACCCGGCGTGAACGTCCTCCTGTACGGCCCGCCGGGCACCGGCAAGACCGAGCTGGCGCGCGTGGTGGCCGCGGCCGCCGGACTGGAGCTGTTCGAGGTGGAGTACGCGGACCGCGACGGCAACGCCCTGAGCGGGCGCGACCGCTACCGCTCGCTGCAGATCGCGCAGGTGTTCCTGAAAGGCACGGCCCGCTCGGCCCTGCTGTTCGACGAAGTGGAAGACGTGTTCCCGCCCATTTCCAGCGAGGCCGCGCAGCTGATGGCCCGCGCCGAGCACGTGAGCGCGCCGCCCACCAGCAGCGTCAGCGGCAAGGCCTGGGTCAACCAGATCCTGGAAACCAATGCCGTGCCCACGCTGTGGGTGACCAACCGCATCGAGCAGATTGACCCGGCGTTTCGCCGCCGCTTTGCCTACCACCTGGAGCTCAAGAGCCCGCCGCCCGGCGCGCGCGAGCAGCTGGTGCGCAAGACGCTGGAAGACGTGCCCGTGTCCGACGGGCTGGTGGCCCGTCTGACCGAGCGCAAAGGCCTCACCCCGGCGCAGATCCGCACGGCGGTGCGCTTCGCCCAGCTGGCGTCGGTGCCCGCGCGGCGTCCGGGTCGGGCCACGGCCCAGCCGGCGCCTTTGCTGGACGACCTGATCGAACGCCAGCTGCGCCATGCCGACCAGGCGCTGGGCCGCCAGCCCGACACCGTGCAGCGCCCCAGCGTCACGCAGTACAGCCTGGACATGCTCAACGTGGAATCGCGCCACGAGCTGCCGCGCATCGTCGAAGCCCTGAAGGCGCGCGGCCATGGCGCGCTGTGCTTCCACGGGGCGCCGGGCACCGGCAAGACGGCGCTCGCCGAGCACATTGCCCAGCAGATCGGGCGCCCGCTCATGATCCGCCGCGCCAGCGACCTCATGAGCAAGTTCGTGGGCGAGACCGAGCAGCAGATGGCCGCGATGTTCCGCGAGGCCGAGGCCGAGAAGACCGTGCTGTTGCTCGACGAAGCCGACAGCTTCCTGCAGGACCGCCGCGGGGCGCAACGCACCTACGAGGTGACGGAAGTGAATGAAATGCTGCAGGGCATGGAGCGTTTCGCCGGCATCTTCATCTGCACCACCAACCTGATGGACAGCATCGACCAGGCGGCCCTGCGGCGTTTCACCTTCAAGATCCGCTTCAAACCACTCAACCGGGAGCAGCGCGAGCGCATGTTCGTGGTGGAGGCGCTGGCGGGCCATGCCGAGGCGCTCGACGCCGACCTGCGCGGGCGACTCGCCCGGCTCGACCAGCTGTGCCCCGGCGATTTCGCCGCGGTGAAACGTCAGGTGGAGATCCTGGCCGCCGAGCTGGATGCGGCCGAGTTCATGGCCCAGCTGGAGGCCGAGCACCGCATCAAGCCCGAGGTGCGCGAAGCAAGAACCATCGGGTTCTAGCCTGGGGGCGGCTCACGCCCGCCGCGCGGCGCGTCTCCTCCTCAAGGGGCGGGGTCGGCGATCAGGGCGGGTCGCGCCGATCGGGTGTTCCGATCACCGTGCAAAGCCAGCCGCGCGAACCGGGGCAGCACCGACGCGGCCTCCGGGGTGGGTTGCAGGCCGGCGCTGATCTGGGCCGCGTCGAGCCCTTCGCGTGCCAGGGTGTCGCCCAGTCCGTCCAGGTAGGCGCCCAGGGCCTCGGCAGAAAATTCCGGGTGGAACTGCACGCCCCAGGCGCTCTCACCGATGCGATAGGCATGGTGCGCCTCGTGCGCGCTGCGGGCCAGCGGCACCGCGCCGGGCGGCAGACGCCGCACCGACTGCCAGTGCACCGCCTGTGCGGCAAAGGCATCGGGCAGTTCGCCCAGCAACGGATCGTCTGCCGCCACGGCGTGCCGCTCCACCGTCACGGTGCCGATCTCCACGCCCTGCGGGTGGTGCGCCACTTCCCCGCCCAGCGCGTGGGCCAGCAGTTGATGCCCGTAGCAGATGCCCAGCACCGGCGTCTGCGCCTGCACCGCCGCCCGCAGCCAGGGCACCAGCGCCTCGCTCCAGGGTTCGCGTTCGCTCACCATGGCGTGGGAGCCCGTGAGCACAATGCCCGCAAAGGCGTCGGGCGGTGGTGGCAGGGCGGTGCGCGCGTCGTGCCGCTGCACGGTCTGCGCACCGCCGCCCATCAGGCCGTCGGCGATCCAGTCGTCGAAGTCCCCCAGCCGCTCGCGGATGTGCGCGTGCGTGGAGCCGGTGTTGACGATGAGCAGGGGGCGATCGGTGGGAGGACGTGACATGGCGCCGATTCTAGGAAGCCGGCGAAGGCCCCTCGTCCGGCCCAGAAAAAGCCCGTCACGAGGACGGGCAAGAGCAGGGCCATGAAAACGTGAACCGCGCGTTCAGTGCATTGCCGCCATGGGCCCAGTGGGCAGCTCGTCGGCGGAGTAGTTCGGGTGGTGGCTGACGAAAAAGCGCAGCTTGTGGTCGAGCCGGCCCACGCGCTCGTGGGCTTCGCTCTCGCAGTGGTGCTTGGAAATGAGGTTGAACAGCTTGCCGCGCAGGAACCACAGGTCTTTGGGCGACTGGCAGGACATGAGTGCCGCATGCAGACGCGTGCGCACCGGGTCCTTGATGTCGGCCATGGCGTCGTGGAACTCGTCAACCAGGAAATCCAGTTCCAGTACCTGGGTGTCGTGAAAAGGGTCCTGGCGGCGGCGTTTGCCAAACCATGGCAATTTGAAAAACATGCCGCGCTCCGTTCTCGGTGGTCGGTGGTGAACTCCGGGCTTTTTCCCGGGACTTGTCAGCACCATCGGCGGACCCTCGGGCCGCTTGAGTAGGCGAAATGCCATTTCGTCGCGGTCACCGACAGGCGGTCGCCTGACACGCGGCGCATCACCTGTTGGTCATCAGAAAAGTGATGTATCTCGCATGAACTGACAGAAGTCACGGGGAAAGCGTTTTCTTGGGATAGATTTCCGGATTCGCTTTTTGCATTCAAACCGTTGATTTTCATGACATTCAAGTTTTTTACCCTGGCCACCGCGCTTTTTGCCACCGCCTTCACTGCCCAGGCGGGCGAGGTGTATGTGGGTGCCGGGTTCCCGGGTCTGACGCTGGGTTACGCCCATGCCTGGTCCCCCTCCGTCAAGCTGCGCGGCGAGTACGCTGGGGGTTTGTCTCTGAACAAGAATGGAAAGACGGGCGGTGTTGATTACAACGCCCAGGTCAAGACCGGCCGCGTCGGCGCCTTTGCCGACTGGTTTCCCACCGACACCGGTTTTCACCTGACGGGTGGTGTCACCGCCAATGACATCGGTGGGACGTTCGTGGCCCAGGGCGGCACCCAGACCATCAACGGCAAGTCCGTTGATCTGACGGACAAGAGCCTGACCATCCGCGTGAAGTACCCGGAGGTCACGCCCTACCTGGGCCTGGGCTGGAGCAGCAAGCCCGGCAATGCCAAAGGCTGGGGCGCCTATGCAGACCTGGGCCTGCAGATGGGCAAGTTCAAGACCAGTTACACCGAGTCGGGTGTGATCGGTGCCGGCATTACCCGGGAAGACCTGGACGCTGAAGTGAACGAGGTGCGCGATTCGGTGAACAAGCTTTCCGTGCTCCCCTCCTTGTCACTCGGCGTGACCTATCGCTTCTAAGGCAGACGTCGCTTCATATGGGGAGCCCCTCTGGTGTGTGGGCTCCCTTTGCTGCGGCCCCGTGTGAACGCTGCCCGAACGCCTGAATTTCGTCTCTCAGGACCGGAAAGCACCCACGACCCGCAGCACGTCGGCACCGTAGGCCTCGCGCTTTTTCTGCCCCAGGCCGGCAATGCCATCCAGATCGGCGTCGCTGCGGGGATGGCGGCTGGCGATGGCGCGCAGCGTGCTGTCGTGGAAGATCACGAAGGCCGGCAGGTTGTGTTCGCGTGCCACCTCGGCGCGCCAGGCCTTGAGCGCGTCCAGGCAGTCGCGCTCGGCCAGGCTCAGCGGCTTTCCATCGGGCGCGGCGGCGGCCGCCGTGCTGCGTGCGGACTTGCTGCGGCTGGTGCGCCCCGGCGTTTTCTCGGCCGCCAGCTTGAGCCACACCGGCCGCTCGCCCTTGAGGATGGGGCGCGCCGCGTCGCACAGGTGCAGGGTGTTGAAGTGCGCCGCGTCCACCCGCACCGCCTCGATGGCGATCAGCTGGCGCAGCAGGGCGCGCCACTGCGTTTCGCCCAGCTCGGCGCCGATGCCGAAGGTGCTGAGCTTGTCGTGCCCGTACTGGGCCATCTTCTCGGTCTGCTTGCCGCGCAGGATGTCCATGATGTGGCCGGCGCCAAAGGCCATGCCGCTGGTCTGCTGCACGCGGTAGATGCACGAAAGCAGCTTGCGCGCCGACTCGGTGGCGTCGGTCAGGGCGGGCGGGTGCAGGCAGTTGTCGCAGTTGCCGCAGGGTTCGCTTTTCTCGCCGAAGTAGGCCAGCAGCCGCACCCGGCGGCAGTCACTCGCTTCGGCCAGGGTCAGCAGCGCGTCGAGCTTGCCGCGCAGCACCTGCTTGAACTCGTCGGCCGCGGGGCTCTCGTCGATCATGCGGCGCTGGTTCACCACGTCCTGCAGGCCGTAGGCCATCCAGGCGTTGGCGGGTTCGCCATCGCGCCCGGCGCGGCCGGTTTCCTGGTAGTAGCCCTCGATGTTCTTGGGCATGTCCAGGTGCGCCACGAAGCGCACGTCGGGCTTGTCGATGCCCATGCCGAACGCGATGGTGGCCACCATGATCAGGCCTTCTTCGCGCAGGAATCGGTCCTGGTGCTGCTGGCGTTTGGCCGCGTCCATGCCGGCGTGGTAGGGCAGGGCGTTCAGGCCGTGGTCCACCAGCAGGGCGGCCACTTCCTCCACCCGCTTGCGCGACTGGCAGTAGACGACGCCCGCGTCGTGCCCGGCGCTGCTGGTGTGCTCGTCGCGGATGAAGCGCAGCAGCTGCGTGGTGGCGTCTTTCTTCTCCACCAGCTGGTAGCGGATGTTGGGCCGATCAAAACTGCTGATGAAGGTGCGCGCGTCCTGCAGCTGCAGGCGTTCCACAATGTCGGCGCGGGTCAGGTCGTCGGCCGTGGCGGTGAGGGCCACGCGCGGCACGCCGGCGTAACGCTCGTGCAGGATGGCCAGCGCGCGGTACTCGGGCCGGAAGTCGTGGCCCCACTGGCTCACGCAGTGCGCTTCGTCGATGGCGAACAGGCTGAGCTTGCCGCGTTCGTGCAGCGAGTCGAGCAGCGCCAGAAAGCGCGGCGTGGTCAGCCGCTCGGGCGCGGCGTACACCATCGTGAGCTCGCCGCGGCGCAGCTGCTTTTCGGTCTGCTGGGCTTCCTCGATCGTGAGGCTCGAATTGAGAAAAGCCCCGGCCACACCGGCCTCGATCAGCGCGCCCACCTGGTCGTGCATGAGCGCGATCAGTGGCGACACCACCACCGTCAAGCCGTGCCCGGCGCGCTCGCGCACGATGGCGGGCACTTGGTAGCACAGCGACTTGCCGCCGCCCGTGGGCATGAGCACCAGGGCGTCGCCGCCCGCACTCACATGGTGGACGATCTCGGCCTGCGGGCCGCGGAACGCGTCGTAGCCGAACACCTCCTGCAGCACGCCCACGCAGGCGTCGAGCGTTTCTCCTCTGGCGGCGGTGTCGGTGCTGGCGCTCATGGACTTACATCTGTTCCCACGGCAGGCCGGCGTGGCGCCAGCCGTTGAGGCTGGAGCGCTTGAAGTCGTCGTTCAGGTCGCCCTCGAAGCCGTGCACCACATGCGCCACCTGCGTGAAACCGGCGGCTTCCAGGGCTGCGCCGGCTTCCTGCGTGCGTTTGCCGCTGCGGCAGATCAGCAGGATGGGGCGCTGCTTGTCGCCGGCCTCGCGTTCCACGGCGGCGGCAAAACGGGCCGGATCGGGCGTGAGGTCCGGGTATTCGTACCAGGGAATGTTCTCCACTTCCGGCGGGCGGCCGACGTAGAGCGACTCGATTTCCATGCGAACGTCCACAAACAGCGGCGCGGGGCCGCCGGATGCTGCGCTGCGTTCGCGCTGTTCCTGGAGCCAGGCCCAGGCGTCCTGGGGGGAGAGGTTTGTCATGCGGGGTATTGTCGGGGAATTCGCGGGGCCGCCCCTGTGCGCGCCCGCCGCCGCCCGGGGCGTTTCCTACAATCGGACGATGAACCGACCTGCCCACCCCGTCCGCTACACCCGCGCCCAGGCCCTGCCCGAGATCCTCTCGCAACGCATCGCCATCCTGGACGGCGCCATGGGCACCATGATCCAGCGTTTCAGGCTCGGCGAGGCCCAGTACCGCGGTGAGCGCTTCAAGGACTTCCACCAGGACGTCAAAGGCAACAACGAGCTGCTCAGCCTCACGCGCCCCGACGTGATCCGCGACATCCACGAGGGCTACCTGGCCGCCGGTGCCGACCTGATCGAAACCAACACCTTCGGCGCCACGACGATTGCGCAGGAAGACTACGACATGGCCGATCTGGCGCGCGAGATGAACCTGGCCTCGGCTCGCATCGCCCGCGAAGCCTGCGACAAGTACAGCACGCCCGACAAGCCGCGCTTCGTGGCCGGCGCCCTGGGCCCCACGCCCAAGACCGCCAGCATCAGCCCCGACGTGAACGACGCCGGTGCCCGCAACGTCACCTTCGAGCAGCTGCGCGCGGCCTATTACGAGCAGGTGGAAGCGCTGGTGGAGGGCGGCAGCGACGTGCTGCTGGTCGAAACCATCTTCGACACGCTCAACGCCAAGGCCGCGCTGTTCGCCATCGACGAGTATTTCGAGAACAGCGGCGAGCGCCTGCCGGTCATCATCAGCGGCACCGTGACCGACGCCTCGGGCCGCATCCTCAGCGGCCAGACCGTCACCGCCTTCTGGGCCAGCGTGCGCCACATCCAGCCGCTGGCCGTGGGCCTGAACTGCGCGCT
>JAGXRS010000063.1 GCA_018335615.1 Hydrogenophaga sp.
CGCCCGGTGGGACGGACCCCGCCGGGCGCGGACCGGCGGTGTGCCCCACGTCGGCTTCCCCGCTGGGTGCCGTGGGTGCCAGCGCCAGGCGCAGGGTGGCGGTGGTGCCCTGCCCGGGTGCGCTGCTCACCTCGATGTCACCGCCAAAGTGGCGCGCCCGCTCGCGCATGCCCATCACGCCGTACGCGTCGGCCGCCTCGAAGGCCTGCGCCTCGGCACCCACGCCATCGTCCCGCACCTGCAGCACCAGCTCACCACCCCCCGCGCGGATGTCCACCCGCAGGTGCCGCGCCCGGGCATGCCGCCCCACGTTGCTCAGCATTTCCTGGAAGATGCGAAACACCGCCATGGCCAGCGGCTCGGGCGGTTCCGGCGCGTCGTCCACGTTCATGCACCAGTCCAGTGCCAGCTCGGCCGACTGCACGAATTCCTGCGCCTGCCACTCCAGCGCGGCCCACAGGCCCTGGTGGTCCAGGATACTGGGGCGCAGGTCGGTGATGATGCGGCCCACGTTGTCGACCGCGTTCTCGATCAGGCGGCTCATGTTCTGGCACTTGCAGCGCATGCGCTCGCGCATGTCGCCGGCGGCCTCGGGGCTGCGCTGCGGCTGCTCGGACAGGCGCTTGTCCATCCAGTTCACGTCCATCTTCAACGCCACCAGCAGGCTGCCCAGCTCGTCGTGCACCTCGCGGGCGATGCGGGTGCGCTCTTCCTCGCGCACCGCTTCGGAGCGGGCGGCCAGCTCGCGCACCTGCTTGAGCGCAGTGGCCAGCGCCTGGGTGCGCTCGCCCACCCGCTGCTCCAGCTCGTCCTTGGCCCGCTGCAGGGCGTCGGCGGCACGCCGTCGCTCGGTGATGTCCACGAAGGTGACGACGGCACCGCGCACCGCGTCACCGTCCAGGATGGGGTGGCTCGAATACTCGACCGGGAAGGCCGTGCCGTCGCGCCGCCAAAACACCTCGCTGTCGATGCGGCAGGGCAGGCCCTGGCGGAAGGCGTTGAAGATGGGGCATTGCGCCTCGGGATACGGCGTGCCGTCGGCCCGGGCGTGGTGCGTGAGCTCGTGCATGTTGCGCCCCAGCAGCTCGGCGGGCTCGAAGCCGATCAGCCGGGCGCCGGCCGGGTTGATGAACACACACCGGCCGTCCAGGTCCACGCCGTAAATGCCCTCGCCGGTGGAGGCCAGCAGCAAGGCCAGCGGGTCCTGCCAGGCCTCGGTGGCGGGCGCGGGCGGGTGGCTGAACAGGGCGTGGGCATCGAAGGGCATGCGGGGGCTCAAGCAATGGATGTGCCAAAGCGGTGCATGCTTTTTTCTACACGCCCAGCCCGACAGTCGGCACAATGTTCACCCAGCCGCCCCTGGCGCCCGTCCACTGCCCACCACCCCCCATGGCCCTTTTCAACAAGCTGTTTGGCGCCCAGCGCGACACGGACGCCCCCGAGTCCCGCTTCACGGCCCCATCCGCGTCGGCGCTGAGCCGCTCGGCCAGCGCGATGGAGGCGGCCCGCCTGCTGCGCGCGCCCACGGCGCTGATGCAGCTGAGCGAAACCGAGGCCCTCACCGTGGTCGGCTTCATGCGGCCGCGCCACTTCACCAGCGGCACCGCCATCATCCGCCAGGGCGAGGCCACCGACACCGGTTTCATGGTGCTGGTGCTGGACGGCGAGATCACGGTGGAGAACCTGATTGCCCGCCGCGTGGACCCGGTCACGGTCAAGGTGCTCGGCCCTGGCAGCCTGATCGGCGAAATGGCCCTGGTGGACGGCGCCGCGCGCTCGGCCACCTGCACCGCCAGCACCGATGTGCACTGCGCGGTGCTCACGCGCGACGCCCTGGAAGCGCTCATCGCGCAACAACCCGCCACCGCCGCCAAGCTCATGACCGCCGTGGCCCAGCGCCTGGCCGAGCGCCTGCGCGAGAGCATCCACAAGCTGCAGGTCTACGGCAAGCTGGTGCAGACCCTGCAGCAGGAGCTGGACGTGCTGATGCCGACGCCGCGGTAGGCCGGGCAGGCCTCCTCGCTCTTGCCTTCGCGTGGTCCGCTGCCTTTTGGGGGCTGCGGGTTGGGCAGACTGGGACGATCAGGGTGCGATGGCCCGAATCAACTGGTTGGCCGCCAAGGGTTTGTGCAACAGGACAACCCCGGTGTCGACCGCCTCACGCAAGCGGTCTGGAGCCGTGTCACCCGTCACAATGACGCAACGGAGGTCGGTGCCCCATCGCTCGCGCAAGGCCTGAATGACATCTTTGCCTGTGACGCCGTGTTGCAGCCGATAGTCCGTCACCACCACATCGGGAGGCTCGGGTAACACCATGGTTTGTGCGTCATGCAGGCTGGCAGCGACCACGCATTCGCAGCCCCACATTTGCATCAATTGCCGCATGGAATCGCGTACCGGCTGTTCGTCATCAATCACCATAACGCGCAGCCCCTGCACACGAGGCAAGTGGCGGCTGCCCAGGCGCTGCATGTCCATGACCGTGCCAACCGCCAAAGGCAAGACCAGACGAAATACGCTGCCATGCCCGACCTCGGAGCGTAGGCTCACCGTGGCCCCGATCAAACCGCAGAGGCCTTGCACAATCGCCAAGCCAAGGCCCAAGCCTTTGGTACGGTCCCGCTCCGGATTATCCAGCTGCAAGAACTCCTTGAAGATGCGTTGGTGATCAGCGGCGGGAATTCCCACGCCGGTATCCCACACCTCAACCACCAGGTATTGGCCTCGTTTTCGCACCCCCACCAGAATGCCGCCATGCTCGGTGTAACGCACAGCATTGGCTACGAGGTTGCGCACGATCAAAGACACCAGCGCAGGGTCAGAGCAAGCCGCCAGCGGCGTGTCACGCAGGCGAAACACCAAGCCTTTCTCTTCGGCTTGCGGGGCGTACTCCCGGACCAGCTCAGCCAGAATGGCTTGAACCGCAAAGTTGCGCGGCTCAAAATGCACCACGCCGGCATCCAACCGTGAGTAGTCCAGCAAGGTACCCAGCATGCTGCGCGAGGCCTCCCAGGCGGCCATGGCGTTCTCCAACATACCGCGCTGTCTGTGGGTCATGGAGGTCAAGCCCAGCGCCTCCAGGAACAACCCCATTGCATGAATCGGTTGCCGCAGATCGTGGCTGGCCGCCGCCATGAACCGCGATTTGTCCATGCTGGCCACCTCTGCCTGAGCCTTGGCCATCTCGGCCTGCGTACGGGCCTCGTCAGCATGGGCCGTTTGCTGTCGTAACCGCTCAACCAGAACGGTGTTCTCAAAACGCAATTGGATGGACAGTTTGGCCGACACCTCCGCCGCCTTCGAAAACTGCAACAGATAGAGCAAATACACAAGTGAAAACACGGAGAAGGTGAACGCCTGCGGTCCGCCATGCAGAAAAAACCCCACGTTGATCAGCGGAACCACCGTCAGGTAATGGGTGGCGCTCACAGCCCAGCAAGAATTGCAGAAGCCCATGGCGGCGGCGGCAATCCCTGAGGCCACACAGCCAATCAAAAACAGGGTTAGCAAATCGCCGCCCGCGCTTTGGGCCATCCAGGTGGTGCTTCCCCAGAACGCACCGATGATGCCCATCACGCCCATCATCAGCCAGGTTCGCTCTTGCGAGGAGAACCGGCGCTGGACCAATCCGGCGTGGTAAGGGAGATAGACCATCAGCAGGTACAGCGAATAGGCACCGAACCATATCCCCCAGAAAGCCAGGGCATCCACCATGTGAAAGATGAGGGACATGAGCGCCGCCCCTACCCAGGACCCGAAAAAAGCGCCTGCCAGTTGGGTTTCAATCAATTGGATCTGCACATCCAAGTAACGGTCGGACTCAGAGCGGTCCTGCACCGAGCCGCCAACGGCCACCGGCTTCACAGAATCAGCCCCTGCCTACGAGCCACGACAGTCGCTTCAGCCCGGCTGTTCACCCCCATGTGGGACAGCACCGCGGATACGTGTGAACGCACGGTGTTCTCCGATACCGCCATGCGCTTGCCGATGGCGCGGTTGCTGAGCCCCTCGGCCAGCAGTGCCAACACCTCAACCTGCTTGGCTGTGAGCACAGTCTGCACGTCCGTGGCAGGCTCGGCGGCACACATCTCGTCAGGAAACCAGCGTTGCCCGCGCAGAAGTGCCGACAGAGCAATGTGAATTTCATTGGCCAGCGTGGTCTTGGCAATGAATCCGTCGGCTCCGTGCTCCCGCGCCAAGGCCATATCCTGCCCGCTCGTGCTGCCAGAGACGATGGCCACGATGGCATCGGGAAATGCTCTTCGGAGTGACCGGATGCCATGGATGCCAGTCACGCCCGGCATGAAGTGATCCAGCAGCACCAGATGCACGGCGTGGCCTGCATGTGCCAGCGCATCCACTACGCTACCGGCTTCCAGCACCTCACGAACCTGCGGGTTGTTCATCACCAGCAAGGCCATGCCACCCCTGAACAAGGCGTGGTCATCCACCAGCAGGACCCGCTTGCTGCGGGTGGTTTCGAGACTCGGCAGGTTCATGGTTGAAGGCTATGGCTTAGGTAACGGGTCATGACTCGCCTGTGCGTCAAAAAGGGAGTTGGAGAGCAGCGTGGTGTTTGAGGGCTCTCATCCGAATGGATGAGAGCCCCTCCACACGGGTACTTAGCTCCTACAGTCTCGCACTGAAATCTCCTGGCAACA
Source organism: Hydrogenophaga sp. (assembly GCA_018335615.1). Classification (GTDB taxonomy): domain Bacteria; phylum Pseudomonadota; class Gammaproteobacteria; order Burkholderiales; family Burkholderiaceae_C; genus Hydrogenophaga. The sequence continues at coordinate 4,662 of JAGXRS010000063.1, forward strand.
GGAGCGCGATTAAACAAGGAGTCGTATATGCAACAGCCTGAAAGCAGATTGATCAAGCGCGAAAAAGGGACGGACTCCCCGCGGCGCTCATGGGGCTTCATCGCAGGCAGTGTGCTGGCAGGGGTATTGACCGCCTCTTGTGGCGGCGGCGACCGCACTGGAGAGCCACCACCGACCGGGGTGATCCTCGACAAAGCCAACATGTTGTCCATCGCCCACAAAGCCAACGACAGCTTTGTGATGTTTGACTTGGCCATGTTTGCCAGTGACTTCATCCTCTGGGGCAACGACTGGTTCGATAGCGGCACAGCCTATCAATGCTTGGATGACGATGAAAACTCCGGATCGGTGACATTCACCACCAACAGCACCACCGACGCCTTTCAAGCAGGCGACGTACTGACCATTTCCTACGACGATTGCCAAACGGAAGAGGATGATCCCACACGTATTTCGGGCGACATGGAGTTGCGCGTACAGAGCGTCACCGGCGACGCCACCTCCTTAGAAATAGGCCAGCCCTGGACTTACAAGTTAACGGTGCTGTACGACAAATTCACCTTGCTATCGCCATCCGAACGCATTGTTATTGAAGGAAAGATGAAAATAACAGAGAGCTCGCCCGGCGTCATCAACACAGATTTGGATGAACACATCACCACTCACTTCGAATCCACGTCGATGCGACTAACAGAGGATGCTGACACACACACCTACAGCAACGCCGCCGGAACACTGGTATCTGAGCACACAGCGGAAGGCCTCTGGACGGCCACGATCAACACCGAACTGATCAGCACCACCTTGGCGGGAAAACTCAGTTTTGTCACCATGGAGCCCTTCAAGGGCGTTCTGGACGACCCATTTCCCACCAGAGGGCTGGGACGTATCGACGCTGGTCTTGAGCAACAACTCCAACTACGTGCACAACCCACGGGGGTGGACGCGACACTGATCACACCGAGATTCCGTGAATCGTTCTTCATCAACTGGACCAATTTCTGAAAGATCTGAATGAAAAACACATCACGTCCTATTTCATATCTTTTGTTGGCACTGGGGTTGCTGATACAGACCCATGCAGTGCAAGCAACGTCGAACACGTCGGCGCGCCCGCACCTGGGGCCCGCGGTCAGTTACAAGATAGTGGAAAGCCGCCTAGCGGCCCCTACGATTGCGGATAACACAACCTCTCCAGCCACAAAGGCCTCCACACGTTTCACCACCGGGGGGCGCCAGTTGCGCCAGCATGTAAAGAAGCAGCACAAAACCGATAGCGGGCAATAGAGCGGCATCACGCTGCATCCGCAATGTCCATTCGTCACTGGAGCCTGCAGGGCTTGCTGCTGTTGTTCTGTGGGGCGGCCAGTGGGCTGGCATTTGCACCGCTGGCATGGTGGCCGGTGTGGCTGGTAACGGTGGCGTGGCTGCTACATACCTTGGCACAAGCGCCGTGGCACCGGCAGCTGTGGATGGGATGGGTCTTTGGGCTGGGGGCTGCCGTTGCCACCACGCACTGGATAGGCATTGCGCTGTGGCACCAGTCCAGTATGCCCAAGGGGGTCAGCCTGGGTGCATCAGCCATTGCATGGCTGTATTCAGCCTGGCCCTGGGGCTTGCTGGGCATGCTGGGCGCCGTGTGGGATCGACTCGGTTGGACGGGCCACAACTCCACATGGAAACTGCCAATATTGACAACGGCCTTGGTGCTGGCTTGGTGGAGCCAGTCATGGTGGCTGGGTGGTTTTCCCTGGCTGGTGCCCGGCGCGATCTGGTTGGACACCCCGTTGCAAGGCTGGGGTCCTGTGGGCGGTGGGTTGCTGATGGCCGCGCTGGGTCTGTGGTTGGCGGCAGCCCTGTCGGCTGTCTGGCGGTCTCGGGAAACGCACCGCAGCGGACACAAGGCCAAGGCCTGGTACGTGAGAGGTGCCATGGCGCTGCTCTGGATGGGCACCTTTGGCGCTGGGGCTGTGCTGCAAGACACCACATGGACCCACGCCCTCGACAGAACTGTGCGCGTGGGTGTCGTGCAGGTCGATATGCCGTCGACCACCCAGGTCGGACTTGCACAGGAGCATGCCTACCAGCGGATGGCATGGCGCATCACCGATGCCTTGATCGTGCGTCACGATGTGGATGTGATTGTCTGGCCAGAAGGCCTGCTCATCAGCCCGGAAGGTTCGCTGCGCGAATGGCTCGCACAACATGAAGAGTTGTTGCAGGAGCGTTCCCTGGCCATCGGCGCCATTGTTCAAGCGGAGGCCTTTGCTGCCTCGGCGCAGGAGCAAGTACCCAGCAGCGAGATGCCCCAGCCCAGGGCACACAACAGCGTGCTGGCGCATGGCCCCGATAGCAGGGGACGCTACGACAAGCGCGAACTGGTACCCATGACCGAGCGCTGGCCAGTCGATGGTCCTTGGCCTTTGCTGGCCCCATGGGCCAACTCGCAGCCGTGGTTGCAGGCAGGGGCACGCCATCAGGCACCCTTGACTTTGGCGGGGCAGCACGTGGGCACCAGCATTTGTTACGAAGATGCCTTTGGCCACATCTACCAAGGCTTGCCTGCCAGCGTGAGTTGGCTCATCAACATCAGCAACGATGGATGGTTTGCCCGCACGCCCGTGATGCCGGCGCAACACCTGGCCCTTTCGCGTTTGCGTGCGCTGGAACAGCAAAAACCTTTGGTCCGGGCCGCCAACATCGGTCCGTCTGCAGTGGTGAACGCCTGGGGCCAAACCATCGCACGCACACCTATCGGGCAAACTCAGATGCTGCATGCCCATGTACATCCCCGGCAAGGCCACACCCCCTACGCTCGCTGGGGCCATGCGTGGTTAGGGGTCACCGGCTCGTGCCTGCTTCTGCTGTTTGGTGCATCGGTTTGGCGAGGTTCAAGGGCTCGACTGCATGCAGCGCAACCTCCCCTTTAAACGGTCTCCCCTCCTCAGGTGTTGGGTGCCGTCTTGGCGCTCCACACCATGGTGATCGCCAGAATGCCGATCACCACGCCCAGCGACACCGACACCGGAATCTGGACGAGGTCGATGAGCATCATCTTGGTCCCGATGAACACCAGGATCACCGCCAGCCCATAGTTCAGCAGGTGGAAGCGACTGGCCGCCGCCTGCAGCAGGAAGAACATCGCGCGCAGGCCCAGGATGGCGAACACGTTGCTGGTGAGCACGATGAACGGGTCCTTGGTGATGGCGAAGATGGCGGGAATGGAGTCCACCGCAAAGATCACGTCGGTGATGGCCACCATGGTGATCACCATCAGCAGCGGCGTGGCGATTCGCTTGCCGTTCTCGACGGTGAAAAATTTCTCGCCGTCGTAGTGCTGACTCACCGGCATGAGGCGGCGCAGCAGCTTCAGGGCGGCGTTGTCGTCGAGGTTCTCCTCCGCGTCCGCCCCGAACCACATCTTGATGCCGGTGAGGATCAGGAAAGCGCCGAACACATACAGAACCCAGTGGAACTGCTCCAGCAGCCAGGCCCCGAGCAGGATCATGATGGTGCGCAGCACGATGGCGCCCAGGATGCCGAACATCAGCACCCGTTTCTGGAAAGCGGGCGGCACCGAAAAATACGAAAAGATCAGCAGGAAGACAAAGATGTTGTCCACCGCCAGGCTCTTTTCGATCAGGTAGCCGGTGAGGAATTCGAGCGCCTTTTCATTGGCGATGGCGGTCGATCCGCTGATGTCCTTGATGGCCCACCAGAACAGGGCGTTGAACACCAGGCTCACCACCACCCAGGCCAGCGACCACTTGAGCGCTTCCTGCACGCCCACCTCGTGCGCGCCCTGCTTCTTGAGCACGACAAAGTCGACGAACAGCGCGACGAGCACGAAAGCGACGAAAACGATCCAGAGCCACAGGGGCGCGATGGTTTGCATGAGGACAGGCCTTGAGGGACGGTGTGGACACACCCTCCAAGGTCTGGCCTGAACCCGGCGCGGCGCCGGGCCCGGGGTTTCCGGCGGTCGCTTTCCTCTACTTGAAAGCGAGCCACGTATTGACGAAAACCCCGCCCGCAGTGCCGAGCGGTGCGGCCGGTGGCGGGCTGGTTACTCCCCTTGACGGGAAACGCCGATTATCGACCGTCGCCCCAACGGGAACAAGCGCAGGCACCATCAGGCCATGCCGGAAGGTCGAGCCGCCCTGCGCTCAACCCGTCCAGTCGCGTAGCGTGCCCTCAGGCGGCTTCTTTGTAAAACAGGGAACGACCGACCACGCGCGGCGCCTGGTTCGCCACCGCGTCGTGGATGGCGCCGATGTGCTGGGGCGTGGTGCCGCAGCAGCCGCCCACGATGTTCACCAGCCCCTCGGCCGCGAATTCGTGCAGCAGACGGCTGGTGACCTCGGGCGTTTCGTCAAACCCCGTGTCGCTCATGGGGTTGGGCAGGCCGGCGTTGGGGTAGCAGCTGATGAAGGTGTCGCCCGC
>JAGXRS010000064.1 GCA_018335615.1 Hydrogenophaga sp.
CTCCGCGACGGGCGGCTCGTCGGCATCTGGCGACGCGTCTGCCGCCTGCCGATCGCCGGGACGACCCAGCGCGCGCGCCAGCATGGCGTCCAGCTCGGGGTTGTCAGGCGCTGCCGGCGGCTGCGATGAAGAGGGAGAGGGAGCGGGTGGACGGGGCATGGAATTGAATGACGGACAAGGGGCACCGGAAACCGGCGCCTGAAGAAGGGGCGAGAGGCGGCGCGTCAGGAACGGCGCGGCGGCGGGCTGGTGAGCAGGTGTTGCAGCATGGCGGCGGCAGCGGCCTGTTCACCGGCACGCCGCGAAGCACCAATCCCCCGCTCACTGCGACCGGTTTCGGTGATGGTGCATTCCACGTCGAAGGTCTGCTTGTGGGCTTCGCCCAGCGTGGCCACCACGCGGTAGGCGGGCAGCTTCATTTTGCGCGCCTGCAGCCACTCCTGCAATTCGGTTTTCGGGTCTTTGCCCATGGCGCTCATCTGCGCGTTGAGTTCCACACCGCTGTAGAGCCGACGCACCAGCGCAGCCGCCACGTCAAAACCGGCGTCCAGGTAGACCGCGCCGATGATGGCTTCCAGAGCGTCGGCCAGGATGGAGGGCCGCTTCTGCCCGCCGGAGCGTTTTTCGCCGTCCCCCAGTCGCAGGCAGGGTGACACGCCGAGCGTGTTGGCGAGTCCAAACAGGGTGTCCTGCTTGACGAGATTGGCGCGCACGCGCGAGAGGTCGCCCTCGGGCAGGTCGGTCAGTTTTTCGAACAACAGGCCCGACACCGCGAGGTTGAGGACCGAGTCGCCCAGGAACTCCAGCCGCTCGTTGTGGTCGGCCGTGAAGCTGCGGTGCGTGAGGGCGCGCTCCAACAGCCGCGGGTTCGAAAAGGGATGGCCCAGGCGCCTTTCCAGCGCCTGCAGATCGGGGCTCAGCGTCACGCGCGACGCGCCTCTGGTCGCCACAGGAAGCGCCCCATCACTGGGAACGCCCCGCGTACTTCATCACCAGATGCGCCGGGCCCACCAAGTGAATTTCACGGCTGTAGGCAAATGACACCACGACACGGTCGCCTTCCTTGCTCACATCCAGATCCTTGCCTGAAATGGCACGGATGTCGTTGACCTGGGCGGCCTTGTCAAACAGGTTGCGCACATCCGTGACCGTGGAACCCACCGCCGCCGCGTTGGCGGCCTTCTGCACCGCCATGTACTCGACATAAGTGGGCACCACCTGCGCAAGCACCACGCCGGCAGAGGCCAGCACGGCGCCCACGATCAGCAGGCCGAGGAAGGTCAGTCCGCGTTGTTGTTGTCGGGTTCTCATGTGTGCTCTCCAGGCGTGCCGCTGTGGTTCAGTCGAATCGGCCAATGCGTCCGAGGTCGCCAAAGTTCATCCAGATGAAAAATGCCTTGCCGACGATGTTGGCCTCGGGCACGAAACCCCAATACCGGGAGTCCAGCGAGTTGTCGCGATTGTCGCCCATCATAAAATAGTGGCCAGCCGGCACCTTGCACACCACGCCTTCGACGGAGTAGCGGCAATTGTCGCGGTCCGGAAACTCGGTGGCGCCGGGAATGAAGGCCGGACGGTCCTCGTCGTTGAGTGTGTTGTAGGTGCGCGCGTCCAGCGTTTCGGTGAACTGCTGCGAGTAGCGCATGGTGCCGCTGTCAAAGAACGCCGGTTGTGCCACCCGGGGCACCGGCCGGCCATTGACCGTGAGCTGTTTGTTCAGGTAGGCCACTTCATCACCCGGAATGCCGACGACACGCTTGATGTAGTCCAGGCTGGGTTGTGGCGGGTAACGGAACACCATCACGTCGCCACGCTCCGGCACGTTGTTCTCGACCAGCTTGGTGTTGAACACGGGCAGGCGCACGCCATAGTGGAATTTGTTGACCAGGATCAGGTCACCGACGTGCAAGGTGGGAATCATCGAGCCCGACGGGATCTTGAAGGGCTCAAACAAAAAGGATCGCAGCACGAACACGGCCAGGATCACCGGAAACAGGCCGGCCGTCCAGTCCAGCCACCAGGGCTGCATCAGCAGCCTTTGCCGTGCCGGCTCCACGTCGGCGTCGTTCTGGATGAAACCCTGCTGGCGCAAGGCCGCCTGGCGCTGCTCGTGTTCATCCAGCAGGCGCTGGGCGTCGCGGCGGCGCTGCGGCAGGAAGACCAGTTTTTCCAGCACCCAGTACACCCCGGTGACCACCGTGGCCAGCATGAGCAGCAACGCAAAGTTGCCTTCGACCACCCCCATGTACCAGGCCGCGGCATAGCCCACGAAGGCCGCCAGGACCACGCCCGTGACCGCACTCATGACGGCCTGCATCAGTCTTGCACCTGCAGAATGGCGAGGAATGCTTCCTGGGGAACTTCAACCGAGCCAATCTGTTTCATGCGCTTCTTGCCTGCTTTCTGCTTTTCGAGGAGTTTGCGTTTGCGGCTGATGTCGCCACCGTAGCATTTTGCCAGCACGTTTTTGCGCAAGGCCTTGATGGTCTCGCGCGCGATCACGTTGCCGCCAATGGCCGCCTGAATGGCCACGTCAAACATCTGCCGGCTGATGATCTCGCGCATCTTGGCCACCACTGCGCGACCGCGGTACTGCGACTGCGAGCGGTGCACGATGATGGACAGTGCGTCCACCTTCTCCCCGTTCAGGAGAATGTCGACCTTGACCACGTCGGCCGGGCGGTACTCCTTGAACTCGTAGTCCATGGACGCGTAGCCACGGCTGACCGACTTGAGCTTGTCGAAGAAGTCCAGCACGATCTCGCCCAGCGGCATGTCGTAGGTCAGCATGACCTGCTTGCCGTGGTAGGCCATGTTCAGCTGCATGCCGCGCTTCTGGTTGGCCAGCGTCATCACCGCACCCACGTATTCCTGCGGCATGTACAGGTGCACGGTCACGATGGGTTCTCGGATTTCCTCCAGGCGGCCCTGGTCGGGCATCTTGGAGGGGTTTTCCACCAGAATCACCTCGCCGTCGGGCTTGACCACCTGGTAGACGACGCTGGGCGCGGTGGTGATCAGGTCTTGGTCGAATTCGCGCTCCAGCCGCTCCTGCACGATCTCCATGTGCAGCAGGCCGAGAAAACCGCAGCGGAAGCCGAAGCCCAGCGCCTGCGACACCTCCGGCTCGTACATCAGCGCGGCGTCATTGAGCTTGAGCTTCTCCAGCGCGTCGCGCAAGCCGTCGTACTGGTTGGCCTCGGTCGGGTACAGACCAGCGAACACCTGGGGCTGCACTTCCTTGAAGCCTGGCAGCGCCTCGGTGGCGGGGCCCAGGTTGTTCGGCAGCTTCTTTTCCAGCGTGATGGTGTCGCCCACCTTGGCGGCCTGCAACTCCTTGATGCCGGCGATGATGTAGCCCACCTCACCCGCGTTGAGTGCTTCGCGCGGCTCGTTGCCCGGCGTGAAGACCCCCAGGTTGTCGGCGTTGTACACCGTGTTGGTGGCCATCATCTTGAAGCGCTCGCCCTTGAGCAGCCGCCCGTCGACCACGCGCACCAGCATCACCACGCCCACGTAGGCGTCGTACCAGCTGTCCACGATCATCGCGCGCAGCGGTGCATCGGGCTGGCCCTTCGGTGGCGGGATGCGGGCCACCACACCTTCCAGAATGTCTTCCACCCCCATGCCGCTCTTGGCCGAGCAGGGAATGGCGTCGGTGGCGTCGATGCCGATCACGTCTTCGATCTCGGCCTTGGCGTTGTCCGGATCGGCGTTGGGCAGGTCCATCTTGTTGAGCACCGGCACCACCTCCACCCCCAGGTCGAGCGCGGTGTAGCAGTTGGCCACGGTCTGGGCTTCCACGCCCTGGCTCGCGTCCACGACCAGCAAGGCGCCTTCGCAAGCGGACAGCGAGCGACTCACCTCGTAGGAAAAGTCCACGTGGCCGGGGGTGTCGATCAGGTTGAGGTTGTAGACCTGACCGTCGCGTGCCTTGTACTTGAGCGCGGCGGTCTGGGCCTTGATGGTGATGCCCCGCTCCTTCTCGATGTCCATGGAGTCCAGCACCTGCTCGCTCATCTCCCGGTCCGAGAGGCCGCCACAGAGGGAAATGATGCGATCTGCCAGGGTGGATTTGCCGTGGTCGATGTGCGCGATGATCGAGAAATTGCGGATGTGGTTCATCGAGAAAAACAGCTCAGCCAAAGAGGGAAAACACATCTGCCAAGGGCGGCAGGAACCATAAAAAAGGGCGCGTCATGGTCTGACGCGCCCGGAACCAACAATCAAGGGCAACTGCGATAGTTGGGGTTTCATTGTAGGCAAAAAGCCTGGAAAGCCAACCATCCGGCTCCGTGGACAGTCCTGTTGCCACACGGCGACGCTGAACTTATCCACACGATACGCACTGGGCATTCAACCGATCGCCCCGTCGTTCACGTGCACCCGCCAACTTCCCGGCGGTCACTTTCACATTCTGAAGAACGTCCCGCAGGGAATGGATCAATCGCCCGCGTGCAACATCGCATTTTATCGAATTTGGTCACGAGCCCTCGGGAAAGCTCGGCAAAGACACAGCGGCGCCACGAAGCCTTCTGTCGCCAGGTGTCGCATCGCGACCACGGTGCGCACAATACCTCTCAAGACTAAGGGGTTATTTCCGCCCCGCCTGTCGGAGGTCAACCGTCATCGCACGGGCCGTATCACCGCGTACTGCGCCCATTCGCCGCGTCGGAACAGCACGTTCACCGGGCGGGATTTGTCGAGCCGCGACAGGGCGGCTTCCACGTCCTTGATATTCGCCACCTCGACGTTGGCCACTGCCACGATCACGTCGCCTTCGCGCAAGCCCGCTCGTGCGGCTGGACCTTCTGCCGATGTGACGCGCACGCCCCCCTTCACGTTGAGCTCGGTCTTCTCAGCCGCCGTGAGCTCCGCCAGGTTCAGACCCAGCGCAGGCGCCGCGCCCGCTGCGGGCGGCTTGGGTGTGTCGGGGGCTGCTGCGCGGCGCTGTGGCTGCTCGGGCTCCAGCTCGGCAACGGTCACCGCCAGATCGCGCTGGCTGCCGCGGCGAAAGACCGTCATCGTGCTCTTGTTGCCGGGCTGGGTGTTCCCAACGAGACGGGGCAGATCCACGGAACGGTCGATTTCCTTGCCGTCGAACTTCAGGATGATGTCACCCGGTTCCACACCCGCCTTGGCAGCGGGCGAATTGGGCTCCACACCGCGCACCAGCGCACCTTTCGGCTGCCCCAGCCCGATCGACTCGGCCACCTCCTTGCTCACCTGGTCGATCTGCACACCGATGCGTCCGCGCGTCACGCGCCCGGTGGTGCGGATCTGGTCCGAGACGCGCACCGCTTCGTCGATCGGAATGGCAAAGGAAATGCCTTGGAATCCGCCCGAGCGGGAATAAATCTGGCTGTTGATGCCGACCACCTCGCCACGCATGTTGATCAGCGGGCCGCCCGAGTTCCCGGGGTTGATGGCCACGTCGGTCTGGATGAAGGGCAGGAAGTCGCCCGTGTCACGCTTCTTCGCGCTCACGATACCGGCGGTGACCGTGTTCTCCAGCCCGAAGGGTGAACCGATGGCCATCACCCATTCGCCCACCCGCAAGCGGTTCACATCGCCGATTTTCACTGCCGTCAGGCCGGTGGCCTCGATCTTCACGACCGCCACGTCGGTGCGCTTGTCGGCACCCACCAGGCGGGCCTTGAATTCGCGCTTGTCGGGCAAGGTCACGATCAGCTCGTCCGCGCCGTCCACCACATGGGCATTGGTCATGATCAGACCGTCAGCGCTCAGGACAAAACCCGATCCCACGCCACGCGGCTGTGCCTCACCGGGCGGTCCACCGCGCTCCGCACGCGGACCTCGCGGCGTCAGGCCAGGTGGAACCGGAATACCGAACCGACGGAAGAATTCCAGCATCTGCTCGTCTGCGCCCGGGCCGGCTTCGGCGTTGGCGTTGGCGCGCTCCAGGGTGCGGATGTTGACGACCGAAGGCCCGACCACGTCCACCAGATCGGTGAAGTCAGGCAAACCGCGCACACTGGGTGCCACTGGCACGACAGGAGCCTGTGCATGTGCCGCCGTGGGCAACCCCATCCAGCCTGCCGAGCCGCCAACCACCAGCGCACCGGTGCACAGCAGGGCCATCAGCGGCGAACGAACAGAACGCAGGGAGCGGTTCAAAGGGCGAAGCGTCATGGTCATCCTTTACACACGTGCAAGAACACAAACGAAAGAAACTGAAAGTGTGCGCTCCCTCAGGAGCGCCGGGCGGTGCTACCGGGCACGCTCCAGTGCCTGCGCAAAGCGCGACAAGGTCGAGGCCGGCACTTCACCCATGGCCGTCAGCCAGTGGTTGCCGATGCGCCGGGTGATCGAGTGCGTGGCGCCGGTCACGGCGGTTTTCTCGGCACCATGGCGCTGCGCATCGTAGGTTTCGACAAAAAGCGACACCGAGGCCAGCCCGTCCGAGTACACGCATTGCAGGGGCGACGGCCCGGCCGAGGCCACCGACGCTTCCCGGGTCTGGCAGCTCATGGGCAGGAAGCCGGGCACGCTCAGCTTCAGCTGCCAACCTTCTTTCTCCAGGCTGGTCTTGCGCATCGTCGGACGCTGCACGTCGTAGCCCTTGGTGTCGTTCATCTGGCGGCTGAGCTTTTCCATGCTGACGGGGGCGTCCATCTGCAACTCAGAAAACGCCACCTGCTCCAGCACCGCGCCCTGTTCGCCCAGCGTCTGCAGCTTCACCACCAGCCCGGTCTTTTTCTCTGACCAGACCCGGTAGCCGAACCGCAGCGCATCGCGGGGCACGATCTCGACCACGTCGGCGAGGTAGCCGGCCACCCGTTCCGATCCGGTTTCGCGCACACCGTAAAACTCCGGAATGGCATTGGCCGGCGTGCGCAACAAATCCGGGAACAGGCCCAGCGACTCGCGCTTCTCCACCAGTGCCGTGCGCGACTCGGGAACGAAGGTGATCACCTCGTTGTTGCGACGAATGGTGCTGCGCGCAGCCCCGGTGAGGGTGTCCACGCGCTCCATCTGCTGGGCACCGTCGCACACATGCCAGATGCGCGAGGCCGACATGTTCGAGCCGGCCGTGACCACCAGCGTGCCCATGTAGGCGCGCTGCCGCGACGCGTCGTGCATGCGCATGAGCCAGTCATTGACCGTGCGCGATCCTGTGGCCGCGGTGGGGGCCGTCGGCTGCGCTTGCGCCGGCACCACAAAACCCGTCGCCAGGGCCAGAAGAGCCGCCAGCGACCAGCGCCGAACCTCGCGCGTGGTTCGCTCACGGGCCAAGCCGAGGCCACCCCGGCAACGGGAACTCAAGGGTGCATCAGCAGCAAAAGCGAGCGTCATGTCGTTCAACGTGCGGGGGCGTCGTAGGTGGCGTTGCGCAGGAATCCGGCGGGCATCTGCAGGGCCGACATGCCGCCGTACTGGCGGTGCTCGGCCAGACGCTCCTCCAGCTGCGCATCGCGAATGACCGGTCCCTGAGGGGTGTTCACCACCACCTCCTGTCCGCCCGCTGAAGGCGGTGCGACGGCCACTGGCACCTGGGTCGAAGAGGACGGGCTGGTGAGGGCGGCCATCTGCCCACCGCTGGCGGGGCTGCCGGGTGCCGTACCCAGCAGGGTCCAGCTCACGGCCATCACCGCGGCCAGCGAAGCAAAGCCGGCCACCATCTTCCAGCGAAACACCGCATCGTTGGCGGCTGGGGCCCGCACATGGCCTGCCACCGGCGAGGTCGAAGCGGGCGGCAGCACCGACGGGGTCGCCGAGACAGCCGTGGGAAGCGCTTCTTCGGCAGCCAGCCGATCGCGCACGCCGGCAAGAAAATCCATCGGTTTCTGCGCGCCCAGGACCTGATCCGAGCCGCGCAGCACATCGCCAATCACGTGGTAGCGGGCCCATTGATCGGGCCATTCGGTGTCATCACCTGCCGAGGCCAGGCATTGTGCCCACTCTTCATCCGTGCGAAGTTCGCCGTCCGCCAACGCGGAAAGGGCTGACAACGGCAGGTCAGTGGCCTCACCCGGCAGCGGGACGGGCGAGGGCAGCGTGTGTTCCTGGGCGGCGTTCATTGTTCAAGTTCCATAAATCCGGGCAGTGGTGGGCTTGGGCCATCAAGCGCACAGCACTTACCAGCGTTTACCCGTCTGGCGGTCCAGCATGGGCTTGATGCGGTTGGAGATGGCTTCGCGCGCACGGAAGATGCGGGATCGCACCGTTCCGATAGGGCAGTCCAGCGCTTGGGCAATCTCTTCATAACTCAAGCCCTCAATCTCCCTCAGGGAAATCGCCATGCGCAACTCTTCAGGCAGTGCATCCATGGCCGCGTTGACCGCTTGCGCGATCTCCTTGCTGGCCAGCACCGCCTCGGGCGTCTCGTTGTCAGCGACGTTCGAATTTAGTTCGCGATCGGACGAGGAAGTTTCATCGTCGTCAGCCGATTTCATCTGCGACTGGAAAACCAGCGGATCGCGCTTGAGCTCCATGAGCTGTTTTTTGGCCGTGTTCACCGCGATGCGGTAGAGCCAGGTGTAGAACTGGGCATCGCCGCGGAACTGCGCCAGCGCGCGGTAGGCACGGATGAAGGTTTCCTGGGCAATGTCCTGCACGAGGTCGCTGTCGCGCACCATGCGGCCAATGAGCCGCTCGACACGGCGCTGGTACTTCACCACCAGCATCTCGAAAGCGCGCTGCTCTCCTGCCAGGGTGCGCTGCACCAGCATGACGTCGCTGTCGGGCGGCTGCGGGGAGATGTGGTCTTCTGGTGTCATGCGCGGCGAAATATAACCCACCCCATGGTAGGCGAGCGGGAGCCAGGGCGGGAAACGCCGCCGTGCATCATGCCTGTGCCGCGCGCAGCGCACGGCGAAGATCGCCCCAGCGCGCCGGGTCGCGGCTGGCCTCGACCCACACCCAACGGTGTGCAGCGTCGGGGTTGCGCAAACGCAGCAGCGCCCGCGCCTGCAGGTCGAGCACGAGCTCGACCCGTTGCAGTGGTGAGCCGTCCTCGTGCACCGCGCGGCGCCAGCGCCAGACCCCGGTGCCCGTGGGCGCTGCGCCCAGTGCATCCCACTGCAGCAGGCCCACCGGGGTGCGGCGCCAGCTGCTCCAGGCGAACACCGCCCAGGCCATCCATGCCAACGCACCGACGAGGCCGATCGAGAGCCGGGCTGCCTGGCCCATGGGGGCCTGAGAGGACAGTGCCAGAAGAGTCCACCACCAGTGAGCGAGCACGGCAAGGGACAGACACCCCAGGCCCAGAAGCGCACCGGCGTAGAAACGGCAACGCCCCACCGGGTACAGCACCGATGGGGCGTTGTGCATGGGCTTGCAAAGAAGGCGCTGTTGTCAACCGGTGGTCAGACTCGGCGGAACACCAGCGTGCCGTTGGTGCCACCAAAACCGAAGTTGTTCTTCACGGCCACGTCGATCTTCATGTCGCGCGCCGTGTTGGCGCAGTAGTCCAGGTCGCACTCCGGGTCCTGGTTGAAGATGTTGATGGTCGGCGGGCTCTTCTGGTGGTGCACGGCCAGCACGGTGAACACACTCTCGATTCCTCCCGCGCCACCCAGCAGGTGACCCGTCATGGACTTCGTGGAATTCACCACCACCTGACGCGCGTGATCGCCCAGCGCAGCCTTGATCGCATTGGTCTCGTTCACATCGCCCAGCGGGGTGGAGGTGCCGTGGGCGTTGAGGTAGTTCACCTGATCGGGGTTCACGCCGGCGTTGCGCAGCGCGTTCACCATGGCGCGGCGCGGGCCGTCCATGTTGGGCGCGGTCATGTGCCCGGCATCCGCACTCATGCCATAGCCCGAGAGCTCGGCGTAGATTTTCGCGCCGCGTGCCTTGGCATGCTCGTACTCTTCCAGCACCATCACGCCGGCACCCTCGCCCAGCACGAAGCCGTCGCGGTCCTTGTCCCAGGGGCGGGATGCCGTGGCCGGATCGTCGTTTCGCGTGGACAGTGCGCGCATGGCAGCGAACCCCCCCACGCCCAGCGGCGACACCGTCGATTCGGCACCGCCGGCCACGATCACGTCGGCGTCGCCGTATTCGATCTTGCGCGCCGCCTCTCCGATGCAATGAAGGCCGGTGGTACAGGCGGTGACGACGGCGAGGTTCGGACCCTTGAAGCCAAAGCGCATCGACACATGGCCGGCGATCATGTTGATGATCGAGGCCGGCACAAAGAATGGCGAGATCCGGCGGGGACCGCGGCTCACATACTCGGCGTGCGTCTCCTCGATCAGCGGCAGACCACCGA